>JAUHXI010000108.1 GCA_030426875.1 bacterium | reverse complement strand
AAATCCCTAGGCTACAAAAGTGCAATGGAGGTGGCCTTGGAACATGATATTATTAAAAACCCAAACACAGAAAGTTGCATTTGAGGTCAGAATTTACCAGGGACTTTTAATTATATTAAAAAACATAATTGATGAATGTCTACGTATCACGTGTGATACGTAGATAAAAATTAAAAATGTGTTCTAGATATTTTTTTGTATCCTAATTTTGAGTATTCTTCTTGTTCTCAGCTCTTCCTCAATCAAGATAAACAAACGACTGAGGTGCAGTTTTAATATTGAAATCACTTAAACAAAACGGTGAGCCATACCGTTTTGGGTTAACTATTTTTATGGCATGGGCAACAGCCTTCCCTTCAAAGTATTCATCAAAATACTCCTTCTCTATTCCAGAGTGCTGCTTGGTTGTCTCCCAAATTTCATTCTTTCCCTGAGTGATTATGTCGCCAATTTCAAATTCCCCAATGACCTTCTGTATTGGTGAGGAGGCGTAAACAACAATGCGTTTAACACTCTTGCTTTTGAACAAGGTCCTTCTGAACTCATACTTTTTAGAGCCTTCAAATATTTTGTCAGCAAATTCAGGCTTAATTGATAATAGAACTTGTGTTTGCATTAGTTTTTTAACTAGTAGTATTTCAATATTTTAGGCCTTATTAAAGCCACTTAAACTATATCATGCTGCTTAAAATATGTAAGTGGAATGTGGCACTTTCTTTAACATTCTTCAGTTATTTTGGTCATTAAAAAACACATTTAATAACGTATCGAATGTATCACATACGCAAATTCAAAAATATGCTATAGGTAATTTTAAATCTAAAGGTAAATTCGGAACTTAAGGCAAAAAATAGTTTATCTTAAACTACTGTATCAGAGCTCTCTAGCCGCTGAACATTAAAGAAAATTTTTACATTTGGATGAAAAATAACATTATAGTCTCTGAAGGAGCCTTTTTCAATTAGCCTTGATCTCAATTTTCTCTCATTTTCTACATAAAATTTTTTAACCCCCTCCCCATCAGAAAAGCCTAATTGGACGTCTTTAAAATTGTTTTTTCTGTACACATCAGAGTCAGCATATTTGCCGTAGTAGAGATCAAAATAATCCTTATTATAGCGAGATTTAGCGAACTCTAAAAACTCTTCCTTCCTCCAATGTGAATAAATTTGCTTGCTCTCAATATAAAGTAAATAAGCCATCAAATCATTGATTTTAATTGTTGTTTCAAAGTCATCATTTGACTCTGGATAAACAGAAATGCTTTCAGCATCAGCAATAATCTCATTATCGCCATTCTCCCAACAAACAGCATTACCCATCATTCTTGGCCTCGTTTTCTTTTCGGTCGGATCTTGGAACAGAGCAATCTTTTCTTTTGATGTATAAAAAATTTGAAGGAAGTACTTGGATTCTGATTTTGCAGGTAAAATCTCCAAATTTGCAAAATAAGATGGAGTCTCCCAATTTCCAAACATGAATTCTAATAGTGACATATTGGTGATTTTACTGCTGCGTTAATTATAGCAAAAAATAGATTGTGTTAAAATTAACTCAAACTCTGGCGCTTCATTTTGAATTTACCGCCTTTAAATGAACTTAGGATCAATTTGCCCAATCTATATGGGAATAGTTTTCTAATCAATTTTAAATATGAATTTACCAACTGAAAGGCATTTAAGTGACATTTCTAAAGACAAATTCAACTATAAAAATCTATCAAAGAATCTGTTAGATGGAGTATTACTAAAAATGGAGCTACCAAACACCTTTGGTCTTTATGGAAATTGGGGAAGTGGAAAATCAACAATGCTCCATTTTATAATGAGTCATTTATCTAAAAAAAGTGATTATCATGACGTAGCCGTAGTATATTTTGAATCATGGCATTACGAGTACTCTGAAGGAAAAAATCTATTGTACGCAATGCTAAACAGTATTAAGAGAGATTTAAAAATAGATAAAAAAAATAAGATTTGGAAAAAAGTTTTAAAAAACTCATTGGCTATTGGTTCTAGCTTGTTGAGAAATTTGAGTGACCTAGATATTCGGAGCGTGGTGGATGATTTTGAGTTCCTAGAGAGTAAAATTTATAAAGATCATGAGTTGTGGCTCGACACCGTAAAAGAATTTAAGGCAGATTTTCAGAAGGCAATAGAAGGCGGCTTGAAAAAAGCCAATGCCTCAAAATTGTTTATTATTATTGATGACCTAGATAGGTGTCTTCCCGAGAATGCTGTTAAATTATTAGAGGGGATAAAAAACTTTTTATCAGTTGAGAATACACTTTTTTTGCTAGCGATAGACAAGAGAGTAATGAGTGGCATGATTGAGAAAAAGTACGGGCTCCATCATGGATATGGAGATGAATACATGATGAAGATCATTCACTATTATTATCATTTACCTAAAGTTGAACTTCAAAGTCTGACTGAAGAAATCCTACATACATATGGAATTGAAATTACTGACAGGCAAAAAGCGTATATCAACAATTTTCTTAAACAATTCTCAAGTGAGCCACGTAAAGCAAAATACTGTCTACATCAATATTGCATGAACCTTCTAATCTCTTCTGAGGCTCGAAAATCAATCGATGATGACAACGGTGAAATTCAAGCTCAGTATTTATTTGTGGCAACTTTCCTTCTAATGAGATACTCACATCTCTTTTCTGGTGCTGAGGCTTTTGATCGTCTAAGAAATTTAAGAGATGGTATAAGTTTTATGAAACAAAATACCGCCACTAAATATTCTGGTGTTACTGAGATAGACACCTCTATCAAGCCAGAAGAAAGAAAATCACTTGAATCCATTTTAAAGAATCCAATTTTATCACCAAATCAAAGCGAAAAACCAACTGTTATGGACGTGACAAAATTACATCAAGCATTACAAAAAATTAGCACTTAAAAACCTTAAAAAGTTAAAAAAGTTTGTTAGAATTTATTTAGCTTAAATAAGCTATAAAGTACTGATTTTAAAAAATTTTTTTACCATTAAAACCTATGTTTTCTCTCTCGCGCGAGGGGCCACTTCTGCTTACTTCTTTTTTAGTTGTCATTAAACGTAGGCCGAATTATAATTGACTCGCAGTCCGTAATCACAGTCATACATGCCGCAGGCAATTTTTTTGCTTTTGTGGTGATTCTGAGCAACAAGGGGCTAACCCTACTGCCACAGAATCACCATGCGGTGTGAATGCGGACTGCCAGTAGTTGGTTAGTCCCTTTTTGAAATTCAAACTAGCTCATAAATTATGATTTAAACATAATTTTTAATATCTATCTACCTATCACGCATGATAGGTTGCAATGAATAAATTTTATTTCACAAATAACTTTAATACCATGAGTAACACCAAACCATGTCCATACTGTGCTGAGTCCATACAAAAAGAAGCTATTTTTTGTAAACACTGTAAAAAGGACCTCTCAACTAACAAGACCAATGAAGTAAGCTCAGACTCAGGTGGGGCACTTGATTTGTTTAAAAAGAATAAAAAATGGGCCATCGCTGGAATCGTAGGAGTTTTGGTTTTTGTGTTTTACCTAGGGTCCCAATCATCTGAAATGAACCAGGATACAGAAACGTCCAATCAAAATAATGAGATAGTACAAGGTGAGCAAGCTCCTCAGACAAGCAATCAGACCACACCTGAACAAGTAGTAAATGAAGTGGCGCCCAAAGAGGTCAAAACCCTAGGCATTAGTTACGACCAAATGATGAACTATTTTGGTGATGCCTTCCCCATGGAGCACATGCCATTGGATGATGGTAGAGAACGATACTTTGGTGATGGAGAGCATGCTTCGCTAGAGATCATTGGAGACAAAAGCGATATAAGCCAAACTACACTGATGCTCCTTGTGGGCGAAGGCAGTAATAATGAAGAGATGGGCGCTATTTCATTGCGTTTTTTGATGAATGCTGTGCCTGGTTGGTCGGAGGCCGAAGACTGGCTTAGTCAATCTCTTGCTGACCTTGCTGTAAAAGGAACCGGTGAGACCAAGACAACCTATCAAAATAAGGTAGTAAAAGTTAACTTCGCTGCACCATTAGGCATGGTCTTCATTACAGTTGAGCCGGAATAGTTTGATCTTTAGACCTCAACAGCATCAAGTAAAAAAATAATGGGCATTCGACTTCTATTTCTCATGCCTTGCTGTAGAATTTAATCATCCTATTAATTGAAATCAACCATGCCCCCATCACCCCAACCCCAAAGTCCAGGTAGAAAAGCCATTCCCGCAAGCTTAGCTTTAGAGCGAAGAGAGTTTGTTGGTTTAATGAAGCAGTCAGGATTAAAAACAAGAACCATTCAAGATAAGATCAATGCCATGGCTAATCAAAAGGGATGGGGCGTCGTTTCTGAAAGAACGATTGAGCGGGATTGGGAATATTACAGAGAAAACCTGATCATGGCTGAAAGTGATTTAAGTTATTGGCAAGCCATGAGAGAAGCCCATTTCGCTCAAATGGAAAATTCTGTAGAGAAGATGTCACTACATATAGAAGAGAAAGATAGTAATGAGAGTTGGGCTCCCTTTGAGAAGCCAAAAGCAATTCTAACTTTAAACAGAATGCTGATGGACTATGCGGAGCTTCGGGGGTGGAATTATTCAAAGCGCAAGTTTGATCCCTCCAAAGCCGGCATGGCAGAAGAAAAATTTAAGAGTGCTAAAATACAGCGTGAAGAAAACAAGCTCACTAAAATACAAGAGATCATTCGAGAGCTTCAGATGAAATTACAAAGTGCAGAGTACTGATAACCAAGCTTGATTTTTAGTAGTCTTAAAACTAAGATTTAAATGTCGGTACAAGAAATCAGAAATGGGATTATCCTTAGAATAACCTAGAAAAATCGACTTCTTTTTTGTCGGCTTATAAATTAGTAAAAATTTTAAAAACAAAAAACATGCATCTAAAAATGTCCGTTAGAGAGGCGCTACTCAAAATTGACAGCCTCCTTAAAGAAGGCGTTGAAATCATGGATTGGATTCGAGGTGAGGATTGGGATGACTTTAGGATCCCGGTTGTTTCAAGTCTTGAAGATCATGAGGAATTGAATGAAAAAGAATCTATAGAGCAAAGCCCTTTGGGAGTGCACCAGCTTGAAAAAATAGAGTTTTTTGAGACCAAGCTAAAGTCATGGAGTAAGAAATGCATCAAGATGCTCAGAACCATATTCATCGACGAAGCTCACATTTACCGTTTCAGATCCGCTCTAAAAAAGGAGAGTGTCGATCGCAAATACAACAAAGACTATCTCGCAATTGAACTACCTCTTGAATCCAAATTGGATGCGTTGTCCGATTACTACTTTGATCTCTACCCATTAGTTAAAGCAGCAATCAGCTATGATCCCGAATCAGCAAAGCTGCATTACTACGATTTTGTGCAAGAGTTAGATT
>JAUHXI010000107.1 GCA_030426875.1 bacterium | reverse complement strand
TCGCCAAACACCTGTGTAAAGAAAATAAGGCTTGGTGAGACCCATTTTTTTCATTAGATCTGGGCGGGCGGTGGGGGCGGTTTCCCCAAATTTTTGATTGACTCCATTGTGGATGACTGAAATTTTGTCTTCAGACACCTTCAAGACCTCCATTAAATCTTTTTTAGTGTTCTGAGACACGGCAATGATGTGTTTAGATTTTTTGGTCACACTGCCAATCACCCAGTTGTAAGCCATGCGGTAAAGCCAGCCATTCATTTTATTGCCTGGAAAAAAGGAGAGGGTTAAATCATGAATAGTGACAACGCTAGGTCGATTGTAAAAAATCGGTGCATTGAAATGAGTGAAGTGCATCAGATCCAAATTCTGGCTTTTTAAGACTCTATTAAAGCCAATCTGTTCCCCAAAAGAATAATGCGGGTAATCCGCCATCACTTTAGTGAAACGCTCATTGGGGCATTCAAAGTCATCAAAGGCTTCTTTTAAGAGGAAGATCACGTAGTCGTTCTGTTCATCTAAACGGGCCAAATTATTGATCAATTCGGCGGTATAGCGTCCCACTCCTGTAAAATTCACTCCATAAATCCGAGCATCAATTCCAATTTTCATGAGATTCAGTTTAGTGTTGAGTTGAGGGTAACGCGAGAACGGCAAATAATCAACCCGTGCTTTGAGGGTGAGTGGTGACCTTTATTGGCACACTTTTGTAATGTGGTCCATTGGCTTGTGGTGCTTCGTGATGGAATGACTTAGAGGGGGGACCAGGAGATTTTTCTCTTGAAATTTCTTTACCTCAACCCATCTCCACCCTCAAATCCCCATTGAATACCCTACCCCCTCATGTTACCTCATTTTTTGTTTGTTTTTTCTTTTCTTCATTTTTGACCCCAAAAACGAAGCAAAAACGGCTGGGGAGAACACGACGCGGATTCATCTTCTTTCCTTTTATCATCATTTTACCCGCTCGTTTCTCCCCAGTCCCCTGAAATGTCCGGGAAATCAACGCTTATTTTATGGGTTTTGAAATGGTGTAGATTTTTTTATGACATTTATTTGAGGGGAAAATCTCCTGGTCCTAGAGGGGGTCATGAATTAGAAATTTGGAATTTCAGTTGAAAAAACCTCAAATTTTTGCTATAATAAGCTGATATCCCCGAATCTAAATTTTTTGAGCAGAAAATCCATCAAACACATTCGGCGGCATGCCAAAAAGCACATAGAGAATCACTCGCACCTTAAAGAGCTGCTTTCACGTGCCGTTCATTCAGAAAAAGTGATGAGTGTGTTTGTGAGCACCTTAATTCTTGCACTGAGCCTCATCCTAATTGCCTTCAACTGGTCACGGCTTAAAAATAGCTTTAAGGATTCAGTGCCAGATGCCCCAATCGAAACCTCAGAGCAAGCGCCTGAACCCAGCGAACCCATGGAAGAGCCTGTTCGAGGCTTTGAGCTAGGGAACCAGGCCATGATTCAGCTGGATGCACTGCAGTCAGACCGTTTTTTTAAAAACGTAAACAGCTTCGCTCCCACTGGCTTTCAGTTGGGCATTGATGCCACGCTAGCTCTAAATGAGGGGCAAAAATCGATTGAATCCAAGCGTGAATCAGCCTTTATGAGTAGCGTTCAACTAACCAACGACTTGCTCAATGGCCAGCATTTGTCTGATGGGCAAAATGAGAGCTCTGGAATTCTTCAAAAGAGCCTATTGGCAACTCATTATTTAGGTGAGACGACGGTGATGATTGATTCAGCCCTTCAAAATGACTCGGCGATGCTGTCAAAAATCAACAATGCTTTGGCTGTCGAAATTTTCCCCTACCTGAACCAGGCTGATGACCGGGCTGATAGTCTGGACAACTACGTGACGCTGTTGAAGAATTTGAAATCCACCGCTGAAACACGCTCGTTAGAATTGCAGTCGACCATCGGTTTTTTGGAGGGAAATTATGAAGCCCAAGAACGCTCCATAACCATTCTTGAGGAACAGTTTTTTGTGAATCTTGAATCATTTGAGGGTGGGACTGCGGATGAAAACTTGCAGGAGTTCATTGCCATTGGCCAACAACAAACGGAGGTGCGGGCTAAAATCGGAGCCTATCAGGTCATCAAGGATTATTATGACCTTTTTATCCCTTATTTGGACAACATGATTGCCTCCATCGAGGCCAACCGAGACCCTTTGATTGCGGGGGTGAAGGTGGTGGAGATTGAGAACATGGTGTTGCCACTGATCATTCGAGAGGAGTGAGTTTTTTGAGGACTAGTTTGAATTTTGTTTCAATTCAGACACTATTTCATTTAAATCTAATTTTAAAATTGGCCCAGAAATGACATCTGGAGCACTAGGAAGATTAAAGCCATCCTCATTCTTCTGAATTAGATATTTGTTATTTTTATACTTTTTCCAAGATTGAATCACAACATGTAATTTACCCTCCGCATCCAGGTGAAATGAGAGACTGACTGCCCTCGTTTTTTTCCTGCTTTTAATATTAACACTCCGTTCAATCTCTCTTCTAGGCACTGTTTCAACTTCATCCTCAGAATCCTCACCATTATCAAATGTTTTTTTAGACTCACTATCAGGTTCTCCAAAATTATTAGATCTGTTGCTAGCTTCAAAATTTGAAACAGGCTCAGGCCACGGTTTTGGATCTGGGGGAATGTCATCTTCTGACATACCTGGGTGAATTTCCTGAATCAATATATGAGAGAAAAACCGACACCCATTGATAATTTTAAGTGTTTCCCAAAACCATTCATTTACAGGCAAAACCCTTAAAGACTCTAAAACCGCACCACGAACCCTTACAATTTCTTTCGGATCTCTGAACCAAGTCAGAACTAAAATCTTTGGCAAACAAGCATCATCTCTAAAATCAAATTCTGGACGGGGGGGGTAGGCACTCATTTTAAAATTTATTTAGCTTTATTATTACTATAATAATATATTATAAAATATTTGTCAATATATAAACCTTGAAAAATACAACAGATTTTGGATTGGACTGTAAAATGGAGAGGTCATGAAAAAAAATCCAGCAAAAAACACCGTTGGCCTTTACATCGGTCGCTTTCAACCCTTTCATTTAGGCCACCTTTCTGCCATTAAACAGGCACTAGAGCAAGTAGAGCGGCTTTATATTGGAATTGGAAGCTCGCAGTACAGCCATGAGCCTAAAAACCCCTTTACGGCCAAAGAAAGGCAGAAAATGATTGAATTGGGCCTAAAAGATCATGGTTTTTTAGATCGATGTGAGATTTTTCTAATTCCAGACATTCACAACAACCAAAAGTGGGTGAGCCATGTGCAATCCATTGTGCCTGATTTTGATATGGTTTTTGTGGGGAATGATGGCATCGTGAAGACTTTATTTGAGGGCGCTGACATGAAGGTTGTGGTCGTAAAAAGAGAGACGGATGTCTCTGCAACGGCCATCCGACACTTGATTGTAGAGAGTACTGAGTGGAAAACCAGCGTGACACCATCCGTCTACGATTACCTAATCCAATTAAAGGCAGAAAAAAGGATCAAGCCACCCGATTCTCTCCATCCATCCACTGAGTGATGAGAGGCTCTTGCGTTTGCTCTGAGATATAGCGCAAACCGTCTTTGTAGGCCTTAAAGGGATGGAGCCTGTCACACACCCACTCCCCTTTATTATTTAGCCGCGGTTTATTGTCATATTTACTCGGCAAGCGCCCCTCGGCATTTGCAAAACGCCCAAATAAATCCACCACTTGCACACGAGGATCGTTCCCAAATTTTTCAATGATTTTTTGACGCAGGACGGCCATGTTTTTGGTCACGTTATTGACGCCGTACTTTTCTTCGTAAGGGAAGCGGGTCAAGAGGACAATTTTTGGAATGCCTGCATTCTTACACTCCTCAACAATGGCCTCAAGGTTGCCTAGAATGTTGTCATACTTCCCATACACAACATCATTTCCTCCTGCATGGATGATGGCCATTTTTCGACCTAGAAGATCCTTTTTATTCTGCTCAACTTCTTTACGAATGTCACCAGAACCTAGACCACCCTCACCCACAAAGCCAACCTGTTTGCCCAACTTCCCACACATCCCCTTCCCCATCGACGCTGAAATGAAGAGTAGATCTGAATGCTTCGTTAAAATCCTTGGTCTCGCCACCTCAACTTTTTCATTCAACATCTGACTGGGAGATTGGTAGGTGCCCCCTGAACGCATGTGATTGAGCGCGGCCACATAGGCCGCCTCTGGATGTGTGTGACTGTGCTCATTGTCTGCCCCCTGGACAAATTGAGGATCCATTTCGTCATTTCCATTGTTGAACTGCATGAACAGGTCAGCAATCTGGGTGCCACCGGGGAACTCTCCTGCTTTGTAGGCCCGAAGGACTTCGTCGCGCATGGCCATGCCCCACTCATGCCGCTGCTTAAACCAGGCATCCCCCTTTTGTTTTTTATAGCGAGGGTCGATGGGAAATCGAGTGCTAATGACCACTTTTTTAATCCCAGATTCTCTGCATATTTTGGCCATCTCAATAAAATCCTTTGCCGCCTGCTTGGGATCGCCCGCATTATTGCCTCCGCCGTATATCAGGGCCTCATCCATTCCCTTCAATTGTTGCCGGGCTGCGGGGTCATTTCTGAGCAGGGTCAGTACTTGCGAGGTGGTCATCCGATCTGCACCGACGAATCGGGGTGATGGTTTCCATCCATGTTTTGGATTTCGCATGCCATTCATGATGGAATCACCGATACAAACCGTTTTTGAACCATTAGGATTATCAAGGTTTTTGGAATTTATCTCGCGTTTTTCCAAGGCTTTCTTCGGCTGACCGGGTGCGATCGATCGACCTAAATCTGCTTCACATTCCTTGATCCACTTGCGTCCCCAGGCACAGCCCATCAATTTCTTCCACGTGGCAGGGTTTAAGACCGCTACCGTCCCATTGACCAAGGCTTTCATATTGGCGATATTCTCGTCCAAAATGGGAGATTCGGAGTTCATGGTTTGGTTTTTGAAAAACTCAGTGAATTGGTCCTTAAAAACAAAGCCAATCCCTGCCATCAATAGAGCAATTTTCCAAAATTTACCAACGGATTTCACCTCCTCACCCCGTCTGATTTTTCTAACACTGCGGATCCCTCTTATGACGCCAAAAAGGAGGACAGCCCCTCCAATGAGGATGGCCATTTTTTTATGTTTTTCAAAATGTTCGGCGACGGTATCCCAGGCCTTGCTAGTCAGGGCAGTGGCGTTGTTGTAAACTCCGTTCCAAAAGGCTTTACTACGAATCAAATCACCCGTGGGTCCTTTTTCTTTCATCAGTCGGCGGGCCGTGCTGATAGCACAACGTTGACCAGCCACCTGATTTTCATCGGCCTGCTCATCAGGTTCGTAAATATTGAACACTTGTACCATCCTAAAAACAGATTCTGGATCG
>JAUHXI010000002.1 GCA_030426875.1 bacterium | reverse complement strand
GCATGTGCGAGGCGGGACGAATCCGCCATCATTTAAAAAACAATGTGGAAGATCCAAAAAATTCGATTGCGGTGGTGGGTTATATGGCCGAAAATACTTTAGGGAGGAAGATTGTGGAGGGGGCAGAAAGTATCAAAATTTTTGATCAAATGTATAAAATGAATGCCGAGGTGGTGATCTTAGAGTCGTTTAGTGCCCATGCGGATCGCGATGATTTGGATGCTTTTGTGAAGGGTATTAAGGGTCTCAAGAAGATCATGTTGGTTCATGGGGAGCCGAATCAGTCGGAGGCTTTTGCGGAGCGGATTAAAACCTATTCTGAGGCGGAGCCGATTGTGATGGAGCCGGAGAAGTCGGTGGAGTTGTAGGCACGTTTCACTTCATACTCATTTGCAATACGACGCTTGTTCATCTTTAAAAGTGATCAGGGGTCAAGGGGTGAGTGATCAGTTCATATTTTACTGTTTTTTGGGGAATGATGGTTGAACTTGAGAACGTTTTGAGTTGATTTTATCATTCATTAAATTTAGCCTACTAAAATGATCATTTCTTAAAAAATTGGCTTACCACCTTTACAAAGCAGACATTTTTTGCTAGGTTGAATTCAACATTTAGCCATTCATTATGAGATTTGAACCCCTGAAAATCACTGACGAATTTGCTGAAAAGCATCATGGTAAAACCGCTGTCAGTTCTCGTTCAGGAGAATTGCTCGGTCATGGTGAAGATGCCATGGTCGCTATCACTATGGCTGAAAAAAAGAACCCCGACTTGCATCCCGACGATTATGTTATTTCTAGAATTTATGCATCAGGAACGATCCGTATTTAGGTTTCCCTACTCTAAAGACAGGCCGATTCTTTCGGCTCAATTGAGTAGAAATAAGAAAACACGATATTTTAATTTTTTGATTGATAGTGGATCTCATTACACCCTTCTTTCTTCGGGCGATGCACTTACGTTTGGGTTGGACTACAACATGTTCGCTGTTGAAGAAAGGAAAGTTGAAATAGCAGACAATAGCGACACGCTTGCTAAGCGGACTACTTTTGATTTGATTCTTGAAGGAATGATATTCAGGATTCCTGTTCTCTTTGCTAAAGGACACGTGGATTGCTTATTGGGAAGAAATGGCGTCTTCGACCGATTTGATATCATATTTCAACAAAGAAAAAGACAAGTGTTTTTCTGTAATGACTCAATGCCTATTAGTGGACTTTAAACCCTCAATGTTGTATTTTTAGTGAGCCTAAACTAACGTTTTTAAACATGAAAATCTCCCTCGACTGGCTCTCGGACTTTATCGATATCACTGAGAAAGACAGTCAAAAAATAAATGACATCATCACTGAGCGTTCGGCGGAGGTGGAGACCATGGAGTCCCAGGGGGCGGATTTGGATAAGGTGGTTGTGGGGAAAATCACTGAATTAGGTAAGCATCCCAATGCGGATTCATTGATGCTTTGTAAAGTGAATGATGGGAATGAGGATATTCAGGTGGTTTGCGGGGGGTCAAATTTGAAGGAAGGGATGCTGGTGGCTTTTGCGCAGTTGGGAGCCGTGGTCAAATGGCACGGAACCGATGTGGTGACCATGGAAAAGGCTAAGATCCGTGGTGAAGAAAGCTTTGGAATGATCTGTGCGGCAGAAGAAGTTGGACTGGCAGACATGTTCCCTAAGCAAACTGAGAAGGAAATTGTGGACTTGACTCACTTGAATCTAGAAGTGGGCATGCCTTTGGCAAAGGCTCTACAGTTGGATGATGTGGTCATGGATGTGGACAATCACGCCATCACCAACCGTTCTGATTTATTCTCGCATCGAGGATTTGCTCGAGAATTTGTGGCGAATCAGTTGGGGGCTTGGAAAAACCCGAAAGACTACCCTTTGCCGGAAAATAACTCGCCGGCTCCTGTCTCGATTACTTTTCAGGATAAAGAGCTGTGTAAACGTTATGTGGGCGTTTATTTGACCGGTATGGAGGTCAAAGAAAGTCCTGAGTGGATGAAAAAGCGCCTGACGGCTTGTGGGGTCAATACGATTTCGAATATGGTTGACATCACCAATTATGTGATGCTAGAGCTTGGAATGCCCCTTCATGCTTTTGATGTGGACAGGGTGTCCAACAAAGAATGGACCATGCGAAAGGCTAAAAAGGGGGAAAGGCTAGTGACTTTGGATGAAAAAGAACACGAACTCCCCGAAGGTGCCATTGTTTTGGATGATGGAAGCGCTTTGATTGACCTGTGCGGGGTGATGGGAGGATTGACCAGCAGCATTGAATCGAGAACTAAAAATGTCTGGTTGATTGCGCCAGTTTATCATCCCACTCATGTTCGACGGGGCATGCGAGCCCTTGGGCATGTGAGTGATGCGGGGATTATTTATGAAAAAGGAGTGGACCCTGCTCTAGCCTCTGATGGTTTAGCTCGGGCCATTGAGTTGATTCAGGAACTTTGCCCTGGGGTTAAAATTGCCAGTCAGGTGATGGATGTCTGGAATGTTGAACAGGAGGAAAGAGAAATAACCCTCAGTGTGCAGCAATTGAATCGATTGGTGGGAGTGGACATTCCAGAAAAAGAGGCGTTGAGCATTTTAGAACATTTAGGATTCACCGTAGAGACGCAAAATCTTGCGTCTGGACCTGGATATAAAGTGGTCGTTCCTAGTTTCCGTTTGAATGATGTGCACCACGAAGCGGATGTGATTGAAGAGGTGGCAAGAATTTATGGGTTCAACAATATTCCCGACATTTTACCGGTGGAACCAATTGAGCCGATTACCCCCCTCAAACACCGGGTTGTGGAGCGAGAGATGAAGGAAAAATTGACCTCGTTTGGGTACAACGAAATTTATACCTTTGCGTTTTTGGGCCCTGAGCTCTTAAAGAAGACAGGCATGGAGGTGACTGATGAGATGGTGGAGGTGACCAATCCGATTTCGAGCGACATGAGTTTGATGCGCACCAGCTTAGTGCCGCGGCTTTTGGAGACTGTGGAAGCGAACCTGCGTTACAACAATGCATTTGCTTTATTTGAATTGAACACAACCTATCATCGCCAGTCAGACACGGGGCATGAGGAGCGTTCGGCGTTGGTGATGGCAGAGGTGGGTGGAAACTTGAGGCAGTTGCAGGGAGTGGTGGAGGCCTTGGGGTTCAAGATTTTACCCCTTCGTGGCAAGGATAAGAATCCGTTGCACCATCCAGGGCGGGTGGGCGAGGTGGTGGTTCGAGGGAAGGTGATTGGTCATGTGTTTGAGGTGCACCCTCAGGTTTTGAAGCAGTTTGATATCAAAGCGATGGTGAATGTGTGTCAGATTGATGTCAGTTTGCTATCAGAAATAGGGATTGAGACGCGTCCGAAGTACAAAGAAATCAACCGTTTTCCATCGGTTCAGTTGGACATTAGTTTGTTGATTGATCAAAAAGAGTTGGCAGGAGAGTATTTGAATACGATTGAAAAGACGGATAAAAAACTGATCACTCAGGTGGATTTGATTGATGAGTACGTGGGGGATAAAATTCCTGAGAATAAGCGGGCGCTGACCTACTCAATCACCTATCAAGCAAGTGATCGGACCTTGACGGACAAGGTGTTGGAGCGGGTGCAGAAGAAGGGGGCGGAGGTGCGGGGGTGAGTGATCATGTAGATTAATTTAATAAAACAGGGGAATGAAGGATTTTATAATTGAGATTTTTATTTAGAATAAGAAAATCATAAACCTCCACTCCTCTGTTCAGAGTTCTTCAATTGTATTGCAACGTGATATCAGTTATTAAAAACCCCACTGGAAAGTGGGGCTTTTGGTTTTATTTTTTAATAATAACTCTTATTTGCTTTTATAAAAGCTACCTCCATTTTGATAGACATAAGTAGTGTCTCCATCTTCTACGATATAAATATCGTCATCCCCAATCTGACTTTTGGCATACTTTAGGGCTGATTTATCTCTTCCTTTTGGATTTTTCAGATGCTTATAATCTTGTCCATCAAAAGCAGCTTCGACTTCTGCATTTACGGCTTTTTCATTTGCTGCAACAGCTTCTTGATTTTTATCTTTATTCTTAAAGACTCTAAAGCCTTTCTTGTTGTCATACAGAACTATAAAATGGTCACCATTTTCAGTTGTTATTTCGGTTGTTGAGCCTTGATTGGGTTTTTTTCCTAATGTTCTCTTGGCATCTTGTACCACATCAGGATATTTACCACCTTTCACTTCTGGAAAGCCATTTGTTTTTTTCTCAATCTCTTGTTTAGACATTTCACCTTGTTCAATGGAGATGGCATTATTATTCATTGCCTCTGGCTTAGGCGGCATCATATCATCTAATTTTTGATCTGCTTCTTCTTGTTTTGCCTCTGGATCAACCAGTTGTTCTAATGCATTTTCAGGCATTTTATTGTGAGTTAAATTTTATTTCGATTTCTTTACATTATATCACAAATTGAAGAGATCATCAAGGATATCTTCGGCGCCTCTTTCGTCTTCTGCCCGGTCCTGGGCTTCATTTTGTCTCAATTCCACCATTTTTTGTTTATTTTCTGATAGAAGTGACTGTTTTTCGTTTGAATCCTGTCTGATTTTTTCATCCTGATTCCGGATGTTTTCCATTGCGATTTGAATGTCCTCATCGGAGCGGTCTTTGTATTTTAGACAGGCATTCCAAATTTCTTTTTCTCCCAGTCCCTCAAAATAAAGCGAGGTTTTGGCGAGGGTGAAAAGTTGTTGCAGGGTGGATTCTGAGGCCATTTTTTAAAATATTAAATTAACTAATTTATTCCCAATCGCGCCTCAATCTCTTGATCCACAAACATGCGCTTTCGGGCGTACTTCATGCGTGAGTATTTTTTGAGCACCTCTGATAGTTTTGGACTGCTGATAGGATCCCAAATGGATTCGATTGAAAAGGGTCTGGAGGTGGTGTTTTTGATGTTTAGTTTGACGTAAGCCTTATAATTCGCAATTCCCAGGATGTCCTGCTGAGAGAGGTCTGGGGCGTATTCTTTAGCCAAATATTCGGCATCATCGGCACCGACTTTAAATGAGAGCATGGTCCCCACATTACCAAACACCGCATCGCGCACGCGGGTGTCGTCCTTTCCGGTGGGGGTTTTGGTCAACTGAGCGATGTACTGATGCGCCATGATCAGCGAAAGGCGGTATTTACGGGCTTCAGACAAAATTGAAGCAAAGGTATCGGTGGCGAAGTTTTGAAATTCATCCACATACAAATAGAAGTCTTTTCGTTCTTCTTTGGGGACATCTTGCCGTCCCATGGCAGCCATGTTGATTTTATTCACAAAAATCAAACCGAGCAATTGGGCATTTAAATCTCCAATTTTACCTTTGGATAAGTTGACTAGCAGGATCTTTTGGCTGTCCATGACCTCTCGGATATTGAAGGCAGATTTAGACTGGCCAATGATGTTCCGAATGGTTGTATTGGTGATGAAAGGGCCAAATTTAGAACTGAAATAAGGAATCATTTCTTGCTTTTCCCGATCCCCTGTATTGGCGTATTCATGCTCCCAAAACGAACGCACCACCGAGTTGGTGACCTTGGTCAGTTTGTATTTTAAGAACTCTTCATCGGTAAAAATCCGGGGCACATCGATGAGGGTTGCCCCTTCTTCTTGGTCAGACATCAGGGTCAAGCAGGCGTTTCTAAAGTAATGTTGAATCCGGGGGCCAAAAATTTCATCTCCAAAGATTTTGATGAAGATTTCCATGGCATCCAGCGAAGCTCTGTCTTGCTCTTCGGGCGTGTTGGCTTCCAATAAATTAAGTCCCATGGGCCGCTCAGTGTCGGCGGGGTCAAAAACAATCACTTCTTTGGCGCGTTCTTTGGGAATGGTCTGAAGGGTGTCTTCAACCAAATCGCCATGCGGATCCACTAAGCACATCCCATCCCCGTTCCAGATGTCTTGCCGGGCCATGTAACTCAACATCACCGATTTACCAGAACCTGATTTACCGATGATGTATTGATGCCTGGTTCGATCGTCTCGCATGATGCGCACGGGTCGCTTTTGACCCCGGTACACATTATTCCCAATGATCACGCCCTCCTTGGGCAAGTTAACGGGTGCTGCTAGAACTTTGTATTCTAGCCATTTAAGAACGGGTACTGCATTGTATTTTGAATCAGGGAAGTGATAAATGGAGGCCAATTCATCTTGAGACAAACGGTTGGTTTTGTGTAGGATTCCTGGAATTCGACGTTGGAATAAGTATTCCATCAATGGATTATTGAAGGAATCGATGGGGACTATCCGCCTGTTTTGAAAGGCATTGTTGTATTGATCATGATAAATCGAGAAGGCGATGTTCAGATTATTCGAAATTTCCGTGGCTCTCATATTGCTATCTGCCACACCCACAATTCGAATGGAGGTGTCAAAATACACCTGGCCCGCTTTATTACCCATTCGCTTGATCGCTTCTTCTTTGGGCTGAAGCATTCGAATGTATGAATCTCCACCGCTGGCTCCTGGCGCATTAGTGCCGCTTTTAGCCACGGAACCTATCGCAGAAAATAGGAGGCTCAAAATGGGTCCAATGATGGGAATGGGGATTTTCCAGGGGGGTGTTTTTGACTTGAATAGCATGGTGGCGACCTCTTCAGTCTTCTTGTTCCACTTGCTCGAAGTCACTGGGTTGATGATCATTTGAATGGCTGCTTTTTCTGTGGTTTCTAATTTTGAAAACACATTAGCAATGTCGTTGAGGGGGTCTTGTTCCATCTCTTTAAAGGTGCTGATGGGATACCAGTACTCTTTTTTGGTGTACATGTAATACGCTTTGACAGATTTTTTCTTTTCGAACAGCGTGTAGGGTTTTTTATAGATTTTCACATCAGCATCTTTATAAAAGGCAGTCACTTGCTTTTCGATGATGTGACGGTAGCGCTTATGCACAGTGATGTAGAAACAGAGTTCCTGATTCTCAGCAAAAAGTTCAAGCGAAATGTTATCGGCTTGCCAAATCCAGGTTCTAAAACGGTTGGATAGATCCAATTCCCGAATTTCATAAAGCGCACGGTAGAACTGAGACATGATGCCCACTTTCTCTTTAAAATCTTTCTCGGTTCGCTTTTCTTGATCGGCTTTGGAATCACTTCGGGGCAATTCTACTTTGATATAAACCAAATGCCTGGCCAGTTGATGCTGATGAATGAAGCGGAAAATCTTTAGAATCAACGGTAGGCCATAAAAAATGATGACGAAACCAATCAAGGCTTCTTGCCAATATTCAATGACCCACGTCACAAAGGTCTGCCCAATTTCGAGGATTCGATCAGTGTTCAAGGATATTTTTTTATAAATAATCCTTTTATTTTAGCAGAAATCGGCAAAAAAATCAAGGGTATTGAGGGTTTTCATCTCCCTGTTCTCTGCTCTGTAAGGGCGCGATTAATCGCGCCCTTACAGAGGGAGTCATATTTCGATTTTGGACACAAAATTTTGTGTCCTTACATTTCCAGTCTCTCTTCCTCTGGATACAGTCTATCGTATTGCTCGGCCTCCCAAATGATCATTTGATTGATATCTAAATTCAATTCAAGATAATAGATTTCACCATTAATTTAAGGGGATTTTTCATGGTTTAATACAAATATTATTAAGATCTCTTTTCTTCAATTTTACGATCAAATTCTACTTTTTCCCATATTACAAATTGATCATGCCCCATCGTACCTAAGATTAAAGAGCTCATCATTTCTAAATAATATTCTTTCTCATCAAAGGTGAATGGCAGTGGTGCAAGATTTCCGGTGCCCGAACTCCAAGAAATAATTTCGGTTTCATTTTTAGAAATTACTTCAAAGTCATGGTAGGTAAAAATAAATGAATTTCCTGGTGAAGTGGGTATGTCTTCAATACGATCACCCATGTAGGTTACTGTAAAGCCAGGAAGGTCAATCGGTTCACCTTCTTTGAAGGGGGTGAGTTCTCCATATTGAATACTACCTCCTTTTGAACAGGCACCTAAGCTCATGGCAAAAAAAATAATAAATAAAGAACTTAGGCTTTGTTTGAGACATTTCATAAATCAGTATTGAGTTCATTAACTTTATACGTCTCCCATGATGAAAAAGTAACACGTGCTGACTCAAAATAGTGGATGATCACACCTCGTCATCATCATCCTCTTCTGACTCTTCGTCATCCTCCTCCTCATCACCTTCTTCGAGTTCTTTTTCCATCATCGAATCCCCGCCCAAATCCGTTTTTATATTGAGTGCGTCGACCCCATAAGCTCTTAAATAATTATCGTAAACAAGCTCCACAAACCCGCTGATCAATTGCAGAATGAACCAAACACCTGGCATAGCACCCAAAATGATCACTTGATCTGGAACAGAAGAATTCAGTAGTAATAAGGCGATTCCAATGCTCACAAAAATACCCAAAGAATTGGCATAAATGCTGACCAGTGAGTATTCATAGCCTGCCAGAATTTCTATGATTAGCGAGGAGACAAACGCGCTCAGTAAAAAATGAACGGCCACGATGCCTATGGTGATTTCCATTGAAAGCCCGATCAGATAAAGTGGAATGGTCAAAACAAACAAAATCAAATTGAATAGAAAAACTTGGGTTATGATGGTTTTTCGTCGACTGTATTTTTCACTATCCATAAACGTCAAACTGGCTGCTGTGATGGTGTTAGCGCTTATGGTGGCTAAAAATGCCATCACTATCACCACAAAAAAACTGAGCGAGGTGGCGCCTTCTTCAGGTACGATGATGACGGTGCTGGCAAAAAAGGCGATAAACGCGATGAGCATGCCGGCTATTCCACCTCCTATTCCACTCAGGAGTCTGAGCATGAATAAGTTGAATGAGAGAGGTCGTTTTTCGTTCATTGTTTGTTTTGTTATTTTTTTCGAGTTGAGTAATTCAAAATTTAAGATTGCCTACTTTAACCCATTGAACCCTCCTCCCTTGAGGGAGTTAGAGGGGGTCTCCCTCATCATTGTAACAAATAACAGTAGTAAACCGACAGTGATTCCTACATCAGCGATGTTGAAGATCGGGATGGGACCTAACTTAATGAAATCGACGACAAATCCTTGTCCAATTCTTTCAATTAAATTCCCCACACCGCCAGCGATGACTGCTCCTAAAAAGATTCCTGTCCATATGCCTGATTTTTTTTGTTCCTTAATGTGTTTAACGCCAAATCCTAGTAGAAAAATCAAAATCAGAACGCTGCCTCCAATTTGTAGATAAGAGGGTACATTGATGCCAAATGCAATGCCGTCGTTTTTATGGAAGGGGATGAGGGCAAAAAAGTCTCCTATCAATTGAATCGGAGAGAAGCTATCAGAGGCTGCCCAATGCTTAGTCCAAATATCAGCAATGAGCCAAATGTCAAAGGCAATGAAGAGGGCTAGCCAGGCTTTTAGTTTAGAATGTTTCATCATCCTTTATTTTTCACAAATATCTAGAGTTATGCAAGCGAAAAGGGTATATTGGGTGAGCAATCTTGGATTTTTAATCCAAATCATCGTTAAACTTGGTTTTTTAATTTCTAATTTACAATGACCAATTTCCAAACAAATGATTAAGTTTTTGAAAATTGGAATGAATTCAGAATTCTAAGTTAAAAAGGCATCCCATCCACAAAAAATGAAAAAAAACGAAATCGATACCCCTTTAGTCATTGCCATCTTTAGTTTAGTGGTTTTTGGTATCATCATGATTTCGAGTGTGAGTGTTTACGAATCTCATGAAATTACCAGTCGTTGGATGCAAGATGGAATTTTAGATGAAACGTCCAATAGTTTTTGGTTTTGGCGTCATTTTAAGCGGGTTCTTATTTCAATCCCTATTTGGCTTTTAGCCGTTTATTTGCCGGTTAAATATTGGAAAAAAATCACTCTCCCGTTTTTTGCTGTTAGCATACTGCTTTTACTTTTGCTCTTTTTGCCGACCATTGGAGCGGAATTGGGAGGGGCCCGTTCGTGGATCAATATTCCTTACATTCCCTCGATTCAGCCGGCGGAAATCATTAAGTTGGCTCTGATTCTTTATTTAGCGGTGTGGATGGAGAAGCGTCAAGAGCTTGTTCGTTCGTTTCAGTATGGGTTTTTGCCTTTTACGGTGCTACTGAGCATGGTTATTCTGCTTTTGGCCGTTCAGCCTGACTTTGGTTCGGCTTTGGTGGTGGTGACGATTGCGGCGTCTATGTTTTTTGTGGCAGGTGGTAGCTTGGCGCATATTGGGATTGGTGCCCTTTTTTCTACTGTCATTGCTACGCCTATTATCTTTTTTGTGGATCATGTGAATAAGCGTTTTATGACTTTTATCAATCCTGATTTAGATCCTTTGGGAGCGGGTTTTCAAGTCAAACAGGCTTTGATTGCAGTGGGCAATGGCGGTTTTTTTGGGGTCGGTTTTGGTAAGTCTATTCAGAAGTTTGGGTACCTTCCGGAGGTGCAAAGTGATACTATTTTTGCGGCTGCGGCTGAGGAGCTTGGCTTTGTTCGGATTGGGTTTTTGGTTTTTGCTTATGCTTTTATTGCTTACCGGGGCTATTTGATTGCTGGTAAGGCAAAGGATCGTTTTTCGATGTTGATTGCCACAGGAATCACGACCTGGTTTACGTTTCAAGCCATCATTAATATTGCGGTTAGTTTGGCTATTTTCCCGAACACGGGTATCACGCTGCCGTTTGTGAGTTATGGTGGGACGTCGTTGACGATTAGCATGTTGGCGGCTGGTATTTTACTTAACATCTCTCGTAATGCTCAAGAAGGCACGCATTTTGCTAACCGGAGGCGGGTCCGCCGGTCATATCATTCCCAACCTCGCCGTCGCGTCAGCTATAAATAAGCAGTGTAAATCGGCGGAACTTTTTTATATTTGTTCTAGAAAAGAGCTGGATAAGGGTATTCTTGATGCTTCTGGGATTCCTTTTAGGCAGATTTTTGCGGGCAAATTACGTCGCTATTTTTCATGGCAAAATTTTTTGGACCCTTTCTTGGTTGTGATTGGTTTTTTCCAATCTTTGGGTATTATTTTCCGCTTTAAGCCCGATGTTGTTTTTTCAAAGGGTGGCTATGTGAGCCTGCCTGTTGTGTTGGCTGCTTTTTTGTTGAGGAAGCCGATTATTTTGCATGAATCGGATAGTCGGATGGGGATAGCGAACCGTATTTCGGCTAAATTTGCTAAAAAAGTTTGTGTGGCTTTTCCTGCATTGGTAAAAAAGGGGAAAACGTATGTTTTGACGGGGAATCCTCTCCGAAAGGAAATTTTAGAGGGGGATAAAAAAAAGGGGTATGACATCACTGGTTTCACATCAGAAAAGCCAGTGATTTTGATTTGGGGTGGCAGTCAGGGCTCAAGGCTTATCAATAAACTCTTGGGGGAGGATTTTGAGCGATTTGTCGATTTTTTTCAGGTGATCCACATCACAGGAAAAGGCAAAAAGCTCACCGCTAACCCCTTACCGCTAACCGCTAAAAGCTATAAAGCCTTCGAATATGTGGGCGAAGAACTCAAACATCTTTATGCCATCACAGACTTGATTGTTGGTCGGGCGGGGGCTAACTCTTTGTTTGAGGTGGCGTTGTTGCAGACGTTGAATGTGGTGATTCCTTTAAAAAATGCCGATCAAATGAATAATGCAAACTATTTCGCTGACAACGGAGCGAGTCTACTTTATGACCCTTCTCAAAAATTATTTGACCAATGTAAAAAATTGTGTAATAATAATTATTTACAGTCCTTTCAAAAAAAAGCTCTGAAGCGATTGAGTCAGCCCATGGCGGCTGAGGTGATTGCTGCATTGGTTTTGAAGTATTCCTAGTTTTTTATTTTTTAGTGGTAAAATGCTCAGGGTTAGCACCTAGTGATGCCCGTTCGAATCGGGTCAGCTCCAACACGGCGTATAAACTTTGCCCTCCCGAAATGGGCATGCAAAATTCAATCTCAAAAAACCACAATTTCTGATAAGATGAAGGTGGAGGTTTTTGGGTCACAAAATTTAAAAAACCTGCTGAACTAGTTTGCAAAGCTGCTCCAGCGAAAGTGTTTTGCGGACTGACTCCAGTGACCCCATTCCGAGCACCTATTGTACACACCCCGGCCTAGCGGCCACCCCTCTATTAGGGGGAAATTGAACAGGGGAAAGGAATAAAGAATAGATAATAAAGGAATAAAGAATATGAAAATCGGCATCAACGCTCGCTTCCTCACCGAACCCTACACCGGCATTGGCAAATATACTTACAGTTTACTGCGAGCGCTTTCAAAAATTGACCCTGTTAACGATTATATTTTGTTCACCCCTGAGTTGGCCGAGATCACTTTGCCTGATAACTTTAAGCAGATCCGGGTGCCCGAAAAAGATTATCGTTCTGCCAGTATGCGCAAGGCTCACTGGGAGCAAAAATTAGTTCCTGAAGCCATGCTCAAATGGGAGGTTGATTTGGCTCATTTTTTGTATCCCTCCAATCCTAATAAAAAACTTGATATTCCCACTGTTGTGACTGTGCATGATGCCATTCCATGGAAGCTTTCGGGTTATCAAAAAAAATGGCGTTCCAAGCTTTATCACGCTAATGCTAAACGAGCCCTTAAAAAAGCTGACCACCTGATCACGGTGTCTCATTTTTCAAAAAAAGAAATTCAATCCATCATTGATGTTGACGATAAAAATATTACAGTTACCCATTTGGCTGTGCCTCAAAATGCGGTTCGTGATGTGCCGACTGAGGTGAGTTTGAGGCGAAAATATCTGCTGTATGTGGGGGGATATGACCTGCGAAAGAACATTCCTCTTTTAATGATTGCGTATCAAAAATTCATTGCCAATGTTTCTCCCATTGATCTCATTCTTGTTGGCGCCAAGGGCCGTGGTTTGGAGCGATTTTTGACCGATGAATTTGTGGAAAAAATTGCCTCAAAGGTTCCTGTTAAGCCCAAAGGGCGTATTATTTTTACTGAACATTTGTCTGATCATCATCTGGTGGCCCTTTATAGCAATGCTGTTGCCATGGTTCACCCTTCGATTTATGAAGGGTTTAACTTGCCTCTTGTGGAGGCCATGAGTCACCATTTGCCAATGGCGGTTGCTGACATTCCTGTCAATCATGAGGTTGCGGGTGATGCTGCTTTTTATTTGGATCCAAAAGATGAAAATACCTTTGGATTGGGTCTTCATAAATTTTTAAATGATCGAAAGTGCCAAAAAGAACTGATTGAAAATGCCAAGATTCGCAAAAATCAATTTGAGTGGTCCGTTACGGCTCAAAAAACCATGGAAATTTATCGTCGCTTTATTTCCTAGGGAGGCTTTCTTTTCAGGGACGCTTCCACTATCCAAAGACGTGATGAATCGCGTCTCTACGGGAGGGGTCCCAAATTCCTTATTTCTTAGCTCTATCAATCCATGTACAAAATCGCTGTCCTAGATTTCGGAGGTCAATATGCCCATCTCATTGCCAATCGCATTCGCAGGTTGGGAGTTTACAGTGAAATTTTAGACAATGAAACGCCTGTTTCTGTGCTTCAAAATTATAGTGGTATTGTGCTGTCAGGAGGCCCCGACAGTGTGAATGCGCCAGATGCTCCCCAGTGTGATCTGGGGATTTTTGAGCTTCAAATTCCTATGCTCGCCATCTGTTATGGCCACCAACTCATGCAGCATTCCATGGGTGGAACGGTTGAAAAAGGGGGGACCCGAGAATACGGTCTGGCTACTCTCAACGTGGAAAAAACAGAGGGTATTTTCCAAAATTTCAAACTTTCCTCACGCATTTGGATGTCCCACTTTGATGTGGTTAAGCAACTGGCTGACGGATTTGAAGTGATTGGAACCACCCCTGACTGTCCCACGGCCGCAGTGGCCGACTTTGAACGAAATTATTTCGGCATCCAATTTCACACCGAAGTCACTCATACCGAAGAGGGGATGCGACTTTTAGAAAATTTCCTCAATTTATGCCACGTGGAACGAAGTTGGAGTATCAAAACCTTCATTCAACAAGAAATTGAGGAAATTAAAGCTAAAATTGGAGATAAAAAGGTCTTTCTCCTTGTTTCAGGTGGTGTGGATTCTACTGTTTGCTTTGCTTTACTCGAAAAAGCCCTCGGTCCCGACCGGGTTTATGGCATGTTGGTTGATACGGGTTTAATGCGACTTGATGAAGCATCTAAGGTTAAAAAAGCTTTGAATGAAGCTGGCTTCACCAACCTTCATGTTGCTGATAAAAAGGATCTTTTCCTTCAAAGACTAGCTGGTGTTTCGAACCCGGAAGCCAAACGAAAAATTATTGGAGAACTATTTCTCGAGGTCAAAGATTCCGTCACAAAAGACTTGGGATTGAATGATGATGAATGGATCATGGGCCAGGGTACAATTTATCCTGATACGATTGAGTCGGGTGGAACGAAGCATGCGGACAAGATCAAAACGCATCACAATCGGGTTGATTTGGTTCAGAAAATGATTGCTGATGGCAAGGTGATTGAGCCCATTGCTCAGTTGTACAAAGATGAAGTGCGTGAATTGGGGGAAGCCCTTGGTCTTCCTCACGAACTGGTATGGCGTCACCCTTTTCCAGGTCCAGGCTTGGGGGTTCGCATCCTTTGTACGAGTAAAAAGGAGGTGGATGAAGTTCAAAACTTTTCTGAATTGAGCCAAAAAATCACTTACTTTGTTCATGAAAAATTTGGGCAAGAGGATCTCAAAGCCGTGGTTTTGCCTTGTAAATCGGTGGGAGTTCAGGGGGATGAACGGACCTATTCTCATCCGGTTGCTTTGTTTACTGAGTTGCGAGATTGGGATGCTTTAGAGCAAATGTCTACGATGATCACCAATCATTTTCCAGACGTGAATCGGGTCATGTTGGTTTTGAGGGGGCAACGGGGTGATTTTCAATTAAAATTAGCTGACACCAGCGCCGATCGGGTTTCCATGCTTCAAAAAATCGACAATCAGGTCACTCAAGTCATGAGCACTGCTCCAGACGATTATGGAATTTGGCAATTTCCAGTGGTTTTGGTTCCTGTTGCCTCAGAAAAAGACATGGAATCCATTGTACTTCGACCCATTGTTTCGACTGAAGCCATGACGGCTAGTTTTGCTAAAATTGATGGACAAATTCTGGACGAGCTTGTGTCTAACATTGATTCAAATGGCCTAATTTCGCATATTTTTTATGATTTGACTCACAAGCCACCGGGCACGATTGAGTGGGAATAAGCCAATTAAATTGATGAGTGGTCAGAGGTATGAGGCGAGTAAAAGAATCTAGAGTGAAACAAAATCCACATTTACCCGTTATAAACTAGTGTTGCCAGCCTGATATTCATCCATGCCTGCTAAATAAAGGGTAGTCGTTTAAAAATTGAGTGAAAAGCTTGTAATATATAATATAATATGTTAAAAATATAGTCAAGATAATCCTAACCCGTGTCTGAAACCCCACCCAAAAAAGACTTAGGAAGACTCGTTGAACGTGCCCAACAGGGTGATGCGGATGCTTTCGGTAAAATTTATGATGAGTTAGTCAAGCCCATTTATCGCTATATTTATTACCGTGTTGATCCTCAGATTGCTGAAGATTTGACTGAAGAGACATTTTTAAAGGCATGGCAAAGTTTGTCGAAATACAAAAAAACAAAACATCCTTTTTCTGCATGGGTGTTTAGAATTGCTCATAATTTGGTCTGCGATTATTATCGTAAAAATCGAATCATAAGCGAAATTGATGAATCGGTTCCAGATGAAAAAGTGGAAGCGAGCCCAAAACTTCAACTCAACCTTAAGTTGAATGAGGTGAAGTTACGCAAAGCAATCAAAAAACTGCCCGACAATTATCAGCAAGTGATTGTTCTCAAATACATTAATGAAGAACAGAATACTGTTATCGCTAAGGTGATTGGAAAGACTGAGGGGGCAGTGCGCACACTCCAATTTAGAGCGTTAGAAAAACTTAGACAGATGCTTTCAGAAAAAAAAGAAGATTTTTGAAACAAACATGAAACTTTTACGTTATAAGTCAGTGAGAAAGGTAAATTAAATTATGGACAATCTAGACAAGGAACTTCATCGGCTGTCTAAAATAAAACCTAATAAAGCGTTTGTTAAAAATGCTAGGGCACGTTTGATGCATCAGATTAGGCTTGAGGCCAATCAAAGTTGGTTTCAAGCGGTGTTAAAAAAACTTGGTGTGGTCATGCCTTCTGCTAAATTTGTTGCTGCTGCCAGAACTCGGTTGATGGCTCAGATCAAAACCGCGCCTAAACGCTCTGCACTTGTTTTGGCTACCGTTTTTAAATTCATGAAGCGAGCCGTAGCTTCTACATTAGTAATGTCCGTCTCCGTTTTTTCAGTGCTGCTTTTTACAGCTGATCAAAATGGCTTTGTTTTAGCCTCAGATGACTCCTATTTGATTGTTGAGGGAGATCATGTTTCGGTCACTCATCAGAATGGAGTTGCTTCCGAGTCAGTGACTGGGCAGGTTGAAATAGAGTCTGGTATTTTGATTGACGTCGGTCCTGATTCACGGGCCCTGATTCACTTTTTTGATGGGTCTGAAATCCGTTTGGATGAGAATTCTGAATTTTTTTTGGAGGAGTTGGCTTCTAATCCTAACTTTCCTCAACAATCCATTATTAGTGGCTCTTTAAACAGGGGTAATATGTGGGTGCAAACCTTCAATATAGATTTGAATGATGGTCATTCTAGTATGACGATTGCCTCTGAGGATATACTAGTTAATGCGTTTAATGCTAGCTTTAGTCTTTCGACCCATGATAGTAGTGTGGCTGTTTTTGATGGCCGATTGCAGGTTTCTAGTGTTGATTCCTTTACTCAAGAACGGCTTGAAACTATTAAACTCATTGCTGATCAAGTTGCTGTGGTTGAAGAGGAGCGAGTTGGACCCGTAATCACAGAGCAAAATGTGAACGAGGCTCTTTTGGCAAGTGATTGGGTACAATCCAATAAGCTAAAAGATGATGCAAATTTGTCTTCTGAACGTGAGGAGAGTATCGAAATACTCACTGAACTTGCTGGTTCTGGTTCTGACTTCTTTGATGGATTGAATCGGGATGTGACTTTATTTTTTAGTGGCCATGATAGCGAAAAAGCAGTTCAGGTTGCCAACAGCCATTTGATTGATGCTCTTGTCTCTAGTGATCAGGGTGATGTTGAGGCGGCTAAAATATCTTTACTTGAGTATCAGAAGGTTGTCGGTGCTATTTTGAACGATGGTGAGATTGATCAAGAGTTGGCTACTGAACTGACTAATGAGTTGATCATGCCAGCTCTTAGGGTGGTTGCAATGCAAGAGCCAGATCATCCTGCAACGGGTGATGTTCGCAAGGTTTTGCAAGAAACGGCGGAAGAAATTGTAGAAAGTGACCCTGTTAAAGTCGCAGCGGTGGAGGCTGATTTTGCCTTGCTTAAATTGGATGACATTGCTGAATTAGTTGGCGAAAATCGCCTAGAAGAAGCGGCTGAAAAATTGAATGACTATGAAAAACCTCAGAGTGAAATTGTTCAGATTGCGTCTTCAACCGAAGCTGAAGCAAAGACTTTGGCAAGTGTGATTGATAAGCAGGATGATGAGTTGGCCCTTTTGAGTGCCGTCACTCGAGATTTGGTCGCCATCAATGGAGATCATGAAATGACGAATGAACTCATTGCTATGGTAGAGGGTGTTTCTGAAGAAGCTGAAAAAAATGTTGAGAAAACCCGTTTGGCTACATCTGGCTTGGCCGATCCATCTGTTGATGTTTTAGATGAGAAAATTCTTGTTGATGTGACAGAGGTTGAGGATGATTTGACTGAGGAAGAGGTGCCCTTGATTGCGACTGAAAAAAGTTTGATCGATCAAATTGTAGCTCAAATCAATGCTTACAATACATGGGAAGAGCAAAAGGCACAGATTGTGGCCCTATTGAACTTGGAAGATGCTAGCTCAGATAATATTGCCTTCTTAAAATCTGTCCAGACCCTTCTTTTTGGACGCGCGAATGAGTATTTAGCCACTGTTATTTATCAGTTGGAAAAGAAGTCTCAATTGGCTAAAGTTCCTCAAATAGCTTCCGCCTTACCCCCTGTTGTGGTCGAAGAAGAGTCGGCTCCTAATAATTTAGTGTTATTAGATGATGAGGAGATTCTACTGGATCCGGTTGATAATTTAGCTGTTGAAGTTGCGGATCCAATTGAGGAGGAGGTTATGGTAGCTGTGGATGATGCGATTGTGGCGGATGTCATGGTTGATGAGCCAGTTGTGGATGCTGCTACAACCGTTGTAGAGTCTGTAGACATGAATGAGCCTGCGGATTCAACTGAGGCAGGGTCACGCATTCAGCCTGAAACTGGGCGGAATACCGAAAATAACCTAGTGCCTTTGACTCGCACATCAGCGGTTGATGTTTCGGGGCGGATGGTTCAATAAAAACCTGCAGTATTTTAGACGATGAGTCCTTTTGAGAACTATATTTTACTTATCCGCTACTGCCAACAATTTTGCTTTTGAGGTCTAATTTTGGAGGCCTGCTTTTTGAATTTGCCATTACATATAGACCTCCGGCACCCCAACCCGCAGTATTAACCCCTGTTTCATAGCCTTGAAACAATCGATATATTGCTTTTCTAGAACGACTAGCAGTGTTTTTAGCAATTTCTTTAGCCCTATCAATTGGTTTACTAGCAATTTCTTTTGTGTGTTTCCAAAAGCTAGCGCCACCTTCCCTGACTTTCCCTCGAACCGCATTGTTCAAAAAACTAAGAGGAGCAGCAAAAGCACTCTTAACCATCTCAAGTGCACCCCCTCCAGCACTCCAAAGTGTCCCCCCTGCCCATTTGATCGGTTCTGCGACCAAACCTCTGGCTGTATTAACGGTCAGCGAGAGTGGTGTATAAAGCGCTGTTGCAGCGAGTCCTGTGCCGAGTTGTAAGCCACCAGCTCCTAAATCGAGTACGGTTTTAAGGAATCCCCGTGTTTCTTTGACAGTTTTTGCTTCTGATTTTGCCTCAGGTTTTTCTTTAGCATTTTCTCCAGTATCTTTTGTTTCTTGTGCCTTTGCTGTGTATTTCTCTGAATTGCCTTCTAAAAACACTAAAAACCGCTCTCCTGTGAGGTTATTTTTTTGTGATCGATAATGATGCTTGAGTCGTATCATTTTGTTTGATTATGAATGAAGGTTTTTTGGGCCTATTGTAGGGCCCCCTCTAACTCCCCCAAGGGGGGAGGATTGAATATTATAGTAAATTTAAGCTAATTGTCAAGTTCTTACTCCTCGATATCTGTATTTTGCTTGGGTAAATAACTTTTTTTATCGGGAGCAGGTCCTTTTTCGCCACTGGCAATCAATTCACGGCCTTCGTCACTATTTGGGGAAGGTAAAAAGTAAGCCACAAAGATGGATTCGGGAGGGGTACTTTGAGCAATAGTAGTGATGGGCACTAGGTTTTTTTCAAAGTAGGCGCGGTCCACGTCTGGATATTTAGTGGTGTAATAATCAACGGCGTTGTTTAAAGCTTCTGCCCTCATTTTTGAAAATCTGATTTCTGCAGACATGCTGGCAAATTCCTCACCTGTTTGTTGAGCGGTCTCTTTGTTGACTTCCAAAATCAAGTAATCGACATCGCCCATTTGAGTGTAATACGCCATGGCATCGTCTAGACTGTCATCAGCGCCTTCTTTAAGGGCCTTCCAAAAGGGATATTGAAAATTCCCCAAGGCTTCGTATTGCTTCGAATCGGTGTTTGTCATGATGGGCCAGTTGTCAGGGTGGTCCAATTTAGGAGACATGCCACTTTCATCCCATTGCCACGGATTTTCACCCAGAATATCCTCGCTATCAAACACGCCTTTGGCCCATAACCCATCGCTTCCAAGCATATAATCCACCCCTTTATCCATCCACTCTTTAGCCTTCGGAAGCACATAGTCAATCTCTTTGCCAAGCATGCGAGGACCAAAGCTGACAAAATCTTTCATGAGTCCCCATGTGCCATCAGCATAATGTTTGATGGTCCATTCATTCTCTTTGTAGGTCATTTTAATGTAATCGGCGCCAGTGGAGACATGGCTCATTCCACTATCAATGAATTCGCCCATGGTGTCCTTGGCAGCATCAAGTTTGTCTCCTGAGTAATCCCACATGTGACGGATCCATCCCTCTATACTATTGCTGTAATAAGCCAGTCCTTCTTTATTGATATTCTTTTTGACTTGGCCATAACGCACCTCTCGCTGCATCACATTGGCTACGGTCATTCTTTCGGGATGGTTGTGATAGTCTTCATAAATATCAGGGACAGGCGTATCCACCATAGCAGGGTATTCAGGATCTTTATTGAACATCGGCTCTACATAACGACGGTTCAAGTAAATCAAGGCGTTGTGGGTATTTTGACCTCGGTTATTCCCCACAAATTCAATGGTTCTATTCATGGTTTCGAGCATGATTTGCTGCGTGCGCTCTTTTTTGGTCATGCCCTCGGGGAGTATGGCTTTTGTTACCACATAACGGTCATTCAGCCCTAAGCGTCGGTAGAGTTTTTCGGCTTTTTTTTCGTTATAATTTCGGCTTTTTGGATTGGCCACATCATGCCATTCTAACATTTTATGGAAGGGGGCCTCCCGCATGGCAATTTGAGCTCGGACGTGCTCTCCGGGCGAAATCGAAGGGTCAAGTTTGTTCATGGTTTCCTTCGAATGTTCTGTGATGGCTCCTTCAAAAGTCATGGCGGCTCGCTCACTCATGGTCTCTCCTTTGTATTTGTTCAACAGGCGCTCTCCGGTGACGTCTTCGTAAGCAATGCCACCCACTAAACCACCCGCTGCGATCAAGCCACCGATGCCTGCCGCACCTTCCATTTTGATGATTTTAGCACCCCATTTGAGGGCTATAAAGGCTAAAAAGGCTTTGATGGCAATGTGACTTCTGCCAATCCAACGCCAGGCTTTGGTTATTTCTTTTTTTAAACTGGGGTCTTTTTTCATGTCCTGCTTCATCTTTTTGACCTCTTTGCTACTCAGAATTCTAGCGTCTTGTTCGGCTTCGATGTGTCCTTTTAAACGAGTGATCCATTTTTTGGCCAATTGCCTATGGGGACTGTTGGGATTGCGTACCACTTCGATTAAAGCGCGTCTATTTTTGCCCATTGTTTCGTCTGCTGTTGGCGAAATGACTTTTTCCAAAATAGCAGCCATGCGCTCGGGCTCTTGGTTGAAGAAATCATCCCAATGGTCAATGCTGGCATCGGGGTCTTTTTTCCACAGTTTTTCGTAATTATCAAAGGCATCGCTCAAATCGATGCCGGCTTTTTTAAATTCGGTTTCGGCATCAATCAATTCATCGTCTTCACGTTTAAAGGTGTTTTTGTCAATTTCAATAGCATTTAAACGCGTTGTGATTGCATCCAAATCCCCTGCGCTCAAGAACTGCTCACCTGCAATGAAGAGGCCATGCTCATTAATTTTTTCCAAAATAGCGGCGTTTCCGCTGGGATTTTTGATGGCCGGTTTAATCTGTTCTTCTAACAATTTATGCCCTAAATCAATTTTTGTCTTCAGCGTTTCTTTGTGGGCTTCTAGGAATTCCTTAATGTTGTCGTATCGAAGCAATGCCTCGGGATTTTCCAAGCCAATGAGTTCAGCCCACTCTCTAATTTTATGAATATTATCCGGATTTTTGCTGATCAGTTGATCGGTCAGTGTCACCATCTCTGCCCATTCATCCATGCGTTGATGAATACTCCCCCCTACAAAGGCCATTTCTATGGCTTTTTTTTCTAAAGGGCTGGTGCTTAGGGTGCCAGTTTTAGTGTGGTTGAGCGCTTCAGAATTCATGATTTGTTCAACCGTCCAGTCATCTCCTTTTTTAGATTGGGGACTGATGCCTTTTTGATGAAAACGTGCGATGACTAGGGCTCTTACGGCCACGTTGTGTTGGTCCATTGAATCGCCAAGTCCCACGCGTTGGTCCACCAGTTTTACAATGTCGGCATGACCTGACATCATGGCTTGCATGAAGTCATAATCTTTAGCCAGATGGGGTTTTACAAATTTTTTGTCTCTGGTTTCTTTTTCTTGTTTTTTTTGAGCCAATTCCAGTTGTTTTTTAGCAGGCTCTAAGTGAAATCGAGTGATCTTTGAGAGAATTTCATCCAACAATTCATTTTTGTCTGTATCATCCTCTCTGATCTCAATTTTTTTTAAGTCACGGTGATTTTTTGTGATGGCCTCAATCCGCTCTTCCCAGTATTTGATCAGGTCGTTAGGTGTGGTTTTGTCTGGATCAGGTGCGGGTAATGGAATTGGAGTGAAGGTAGTATCTCGTTGGGCTTCAGCCAAAAGCTCGGCCATGCTGGCAGGGGGAGTCGGGGTGTTTCGGACCTCTCGTTCAAGTGCACTGATGTCAGATGTAAGGTCGTTTCCACGGCCGTCTTTTCGCGAGAGCCACTCTCGGTAGACCATGGGGTGGTTTTTGATATTTGCCTTATAATCGGTGACATCGAAATCATGGTCGATTTCTTTGTCAAAACCATCCGTTTTTTCTTTAACCACTGCCATAAAAATGGCTCGGTTGGCCACCGCTAAGTTTTTGTTAAAATCTCCGTTCGAATCAAATCCCAATCCCACTTGATCCCGAGAAGTCACGTAGGCTTCAGAGACCTGTTTGTAGCCGGGGGTATGTTGAGATCCTCCCTCACTTGCTTCTGGTGGACTTTCCATCTCCATCAAAGTCTCACCTGCTGCTTCAATTTGCTTCCCTGTGAGGATTTTGGGTTTTGGCTGTGTTTCTACTGGTTTGGGCTCATTTTTTGTTACATTGAATAAAGCCAAATCAGACAGGAGGTTTTTTAGATATTTCTCCTGCTTTTGATTGGTTCTGGTTTTATTTAACTTAAAATTAACGGCATCAATCGTTTTGGCAAAATCGATCACTTCCACCCCATAAAGGGTTTTGGTCTCCATCAATAAAACCCGACGCCTTGTTTTTAGGCCTGTTAAAATGTTTGAGTTGTATTGATTGATTGATTTTTTAAATCGCTCAGTTTCTTTCAACATCTCGCTTAAATGTCCCACTTTTTCTATCGTTTCATCCTCTCGTTGTTTTATGAGTTTGCTCAGGGTCTTTTTTAACTCGCTTAAAATTTTAAGCGCTTCCCCTGTTGGTTTTTCTTTTCCGGCACCACTCAAAATGGATTCGACAATGGCTTCAAAATTCAACAGCGCAGGGAGGCTTACCTTTTTAGTTTCTACAATATGCGGGAGTGGGTCTCCTTTTTTATCATGATCTCTATATTCTGCTTTGAGGGTGTCGATTTGATCTTCCCATTCGTTTTTTTGTTTTTTAAGGGCTTCCAATTTTGCCTCCGCTGCTTCATGCGTTTTTATGTCGGAGATTTTATCCGTGTTTTCTGGTCCACTTTCGCCAGTTTTTGGTCCATTTTTAGGGACTTCAAATACCAATAAACTTGGCTTAAAAAAAGGGTTTTCGGTTGATTTCCAATGATGAATCGAAGGTAGAGCCATGTATTTTTGAGGTCCTGTTCGGTGAATTAATCTTTATATTATAGCAAATTTCTGCGAAAAAGGCTAGGGCATATACTTGACGTAATTAATAATTGTTTTATCTAAATTTTATGAATGATCTCAGCAGAAGGCGACATTGGTATAAATTCCAAATAACAAACTCCAAATTCCAAACTAAATTCCAATGACCAAACAAATAGCCCACTATCTAAAACAAGGCTTTAATTATAGTGTTTAGAAATTGAAAATTAGAATTTGTTTGAAGTTTGGAATTTCACGCGTGATTTTTTTTATTTTTTCAAACTAAAAATACAGTCATCCGATTGTCGCCTTCTGTTGCTTCCTAACTACAAAAACAGTATAATCAATTCAACATTAAATAACTTTCATGGACTGGTCTTTTCTTACGCCCGCAGGCATCACTTTTGGCTTTGCCCTATTGGCTTCACTGTTCCATTATCACAAATATTTTAAGCGCGACATTGCCTTCACCGTAGTGATTTATAGCCTCTTGGTTTTTTGTATTGTTTATTTTGTTTCCTTCGAAAATAACATCGGCCTGGGTATTGGTTTATTAGGAATCTTAAGCCTCATAAGACTGCGTTCCACCCCCGAAAATCCCATCGACATTGCTTATGTTTTTTATGCCATTTCCATTGGCTTGCTCAATGCTTCTATCGAAAATTTGAACACCGTATTGGTTGTCAATGGGATTCTTTTATTCCTCATCACTGTATTCACTTCGGACTTGATTTACCGAAAGAATGCCGTTAAAGTCACAGTTACTTTTGACGATGTAGAATCAGAAAATCTGGGTGACACGGAGGCTTTGACAAAGCGAATTGAGGCAAAATTTGGGGTCACTCCACTAAAAATGAAAGTGAAGCGGGTTGACTATTTGAAGGATTCGATGACGGTGGAGTTCACGTATCATGCAGTGATGCGGTGAGGAGGGGCATGCCAAAAACTTATTGAACCATTTTGCAACAGTGCTCCAATAGCATTGAACATTATCTATCAAAATGAACCACTCTATCGATCACAACGTTGTCAAAAGTGTCCCTAATTTGCGTTTTCAGGATGTTGACAAAGAAGCTGATCTTCTTTTTTTGTCTCGGCAGGATTATAAATTCCTTGTTCCGCTGCAACACCTGGAGGGGATTCTGAAGTTTTTAGCGGAGGATTATTATTGTAAATCCTACAATGATGAGTGTGTTTTTAAATATCACAATACTTATTTTGACACGGAGGATTATAAATTCTTTAATTTACATCGTCAGGGCAAGTACAAGCGGATTAAAATTAGGGTGCGGGATTATAAAAATGGAAAAAAAAGTAAATTCATTGAATGTAAGCGTAAAGAGCGAGGGTTTTTGACCACCAAGCGGCGACAAGAAATTGCTTCTGACACTGATTTTGAAGACGCGCTTGATCAAAGTATTGTTCGAGAAGATTTGGCGCCTTACGGGCTTGAAGCAGGGGACTTGAGCAGGTTGACGCATACGGTCTATGATCGTATTAGCCTGCGCTCTAAAGACGGTAGGACTCGCATCAGTTTGGATTTTAATTTAGAGTCTGGTGAAGAAGGGGTGGGGCTTCGGCCAATCGTGAGTGATCATTTGATTTTGGAGGTCAAATCTAACGATTATCCTAAAGATATCATTGCTTTTTTACGTTCCAAGTTTAAAGTCAGGGAAGCAAACTTTTCTAAATATTGTGTGTCGCTTTGTGTCCTCAATCCTGAATTACGCAGGAATAAATGGAAGCAAGTCGTAAAGAGATATTGTTATAGGGAAAGGGGTTAGCGATTAACGATTAACTTAAGACGCCACTTTTAGTTTTGCTAAAACGTATAAAATTTATCACTCCTCAGTCAGTGAATCTATGAATAAAAAAACCCTCATCATTATTTTTGCTTTAGCCCTTGTTGTGGGGTTTTTTTTCTGGCTCCGTCCTGTTTTTTTGAATGAAGATGACAATGAATCATTTGTTATTGAGCGGGAGGTGGACCCTGAACAGACTCTCACTTATTTTCAGGTTGGGACGGGTGAGGGCTATAACCGCTTTGAACATGAGGACGGCCTTTTTCGTTTTGAATATTTGAATCATTTGGCTGTTAAGGAGAATCGTGGAATTTATTTTTTAGAGGATATTAGAGATCAAACCGTTGTTTTTCAGATTTTCGAACGGCATGATGGCCTTGATTTTGATGAAAATGCCTATATTTGTGATTCTTATCAAGGCGATGATCCTATTTTTGAGGGAAAAACGCTTTGTTTTAGTGCTGGTAGTCCAGACCAGATCGTGGCTAATCTTGAGCTTTTTGCGGTGCCTGACACGTTCCTGATTCAAGATCATGCATTTGTGATGGGGCAAGCAACTTTGACTCACAATGAATTCCGTCGCTTTGACTTTTTCACCAGAGCTCAGATGTTAGAATTGGCGCTTTCGATTCAATTCCCCGATACAGATTTTGGCCAGTATGCGGCTCAGTGTTTTGAAGATGTGGGGCCTGAGCATCCGCTCTCCGGTTATATTTGTTATGCCAAAGATGAAGGCATTGTGATGGGCATTGGGGAGTATTATTATCCTGAAAGCAGTATCAACTTATTTGGCATTCTAAAGATTCTTTTTTTGGTATTTGAGGTCGAAGATCAGTCATTTGATGCCTCAGCGATTGACCTTGAGTTGTTTGAAAAAATGAACCAAGGGCATTATGCCTTCCCTTTAATCGCCAAGGGTCTGTATGAAGGGATCATTCAAAACCCTAGTGATCAGCTTCTGTGGTCCAATCAAAACCTTTATAAAGGGGATGTCATGGAAATCACTAGTCGTTTTTTAAGATGGCGAGAAGGGCGCGTGTTCACGAACTATGATTCACCCCTTCAAAGTGAGACCGTTGGCTTTATCACAATCGAGCCAGAGACGGATCTTTACCGTTTTGAGTCCGAAAATAAGCCTGATGTGGATGATCCTGAGCCCATTGAGAGCGTTCTGATTGAAGATGGGGCCATTCATGTCTCAGATCGAGGAAATTTGCTCATACGGACTATGATGGTTGGTGAGGATGGGATTGCATCTGTTTGGGGCATTGAGAATTATGGCCGGGAGCAAATTGGTTTGACTGTAAATTATAGCAATGGTGAGAAGGTTTACTATGAAACCCATCCACTGATTGATCAGTATGTTTTTTTGAAAGATGATTTTTCTGAATCTGCCTTCGAACATGCTAAAGAAAAACTCATGGAACGGCAGCTACTACCTTCTTCTGTAGAGATTCCAGACGACAACCAGGTGCCACAGATGGACATTTTTATGGATGAGATGGATTTTTTAAATATTTTCATTCACCGCACCAGCGACCAACGTTATCCCGCCCACTTAGTGTTGACGTATCCCAATGGCGAGGTGGTTGAACGGTCTGTTTTGATAAAAACGCGAGGCAATGCGACGCGAGGGTACATCAAATCGTCGTATACCATTGAGGCCTTTGAGAATTTTGAAGACGTTAACGATTTTGATGGGGATGAATTCCTGGCAGACCATGATGAAATGAAATTGAGGAGTTTTATCAACGAAGAAACGTTGCTTCATGAAAAGCTATTTTATCGCTCGTTTGAAGCTATGGGCCAGCCTGCTCCCGAGTTTTTTGAGTCTACAGTTACGATCAATGGTGTGAATATGGGGTTTTATCAAGTCACTGAGCCCATTAAAAAAGATTTTTTTAGACGGCGTGATATCGACACCGAGAATTATTTTTATGCCACCAATGTGGCTTCCGTTTACGAAACCAATTTGGGCTATCATGTGGATGATGAAACGACTCTTTCTCAGTATGAATTGAAGGGAGATGCTGCGTTTTTGTTGGATTTTATCCAAAGGTTAGCTGCGGATGACCCTGAGCTCATTGAACAAATCAATGTTCAAAATGTGTTTGATTATGCCCTCATCACTTATCTTTCGGATGCGAATGATTCGCTGACGCATAATTTTTATGTGTACTGGGATGAGGATTTGGAACAGTGGAATATTTTCCCATGGGATGCGGATGAGACGTTTAGTCAAACCTTTGCCTATTCTCAGGCTGATTTTGAGGCGTATGTAGGGCGAACTGAGGGGCTTTTCAACCATTTGATTCGTTACACCTTTGCTCAGATGGATGAGGAGGCTTTTGAGGCTCATTTCAACGATTTTAAGGACCGTTGGAATAGCAAAGTGCAACTTGTGCAGTGGGTTCAGGATTTTCAAAATCGCTATGCTAACTATTTCGATTTTGAAAATGAATTGTGGAACGGTAGGCATTTGGAGCGTAAGTTGACGGTGTTTGAGACCAATGAGGCGGTGGAGGAGTTGGTTGAGTTGGTGGAGGTGATTGATTTTTTGTGAGATATGAGTCGTTAAAAATATTTTTTCTATCTAGACAGAGAAAAATAATTAGGTTAAATTGTTTAAGCTGAAAAAAACGATGTGGAGAGTTACTCAAGTGGCTGAAGAGGCGGCTTTGCTAAAGCTGTAGTGGGATTTACTCCCAGCGGGGGTTCGAATCCCCCACTCTCCGCCATCGCAAAAATAGGCTCCGACTTACGAATGATGCTCTATCGAGACATCCTTCTTCAGTCTATGCTTGTTTTTGCCCCCTTAAATATTCTTGCATGAAATTTTGAAATTGACAAAGGTGCCATCCAAAAGGCAACTTTTATTCTTTTTAGGCACATAGTCATAGAGCTTCTCAACACCTAGAGCTGATGCACCTTGTACATCATCGGAATTCTTACCGTTATATCCAGGAATTCCCTTTCTAATATTATCCGTATCAATTCTCACAATTTCTAAGTTATATTCTTTGGTCAGATTATTTTGAAATTCAGTTTTTCCAGCATCAGGAGAGCTAGTTATAAATATTGAAATAGGTTCTTTTTGAGGGGGATAAATAT
>JAUHXI010000106.1 GCA_030426875.1 bacterium | reverse complement strand
CCGCGCCACACAGTGCTCCAGCTTGCGAATCTTGATCACTCACGTGGTTAAGCTTCTTCAGCTTACGCATGAATCTGGGTCACTGCCCCGCAAAATACTCTCCTCCCTTCTTACCTTCTTTCTTCGAAAGAAAACTAAGAACCTTTACCTCGCATTTTGCGGGCCCCCGTTTAACTGCAGCTTTGAATTGATTTGATAATGACTGATGACTGATTTTTGATTTATGACTCTCACTCATCTTCCACCATTCCAAATCTCAAATCAAAAATCAGTCATCGGGAATCATGGGTGAAAAGAGGGGGGATGAGAAATAGGGGTTTTTCTCATCCCACAGGTTTATACGGATCTAGGATGAGAATAGTAACTACTTTTTGATTTTGGGTGGGGATTGTGTTAGAAATTGAAGCATGGAAAGCAGACGCATCAAGTTTTTTTAGGGGAAGTTTAAAATAGTTCTCATTGGCCTGATCATTATCCTTCTCCTTTTATTCTCAATTTACTTCTTTTTCACTCAACCTTTATTACCCACCCCTGTGAACCACGACAATGATTTTTTAACTCAACGGGTAAATGATGAACTCGACCAACTTCCTTCTACCCAGGCAGAGGTTTTGGAGCAACATGTCAGAATCCTTTCAGAGACTGAGCGCAGTACGCTTGAGGGGAGGAAAAAAGCCGTTGATTATATCCTTGAGACCTTAAAAAAAGATGGCATTGCTGAGTCTCGTATTGAATTTCAAGACTATGGGGTTGATGGATTGAATCGGCAAAACATCATCATTCATTTTACAGCTGAAGAAGGGGTAAAAGATGTGCCAAAATATTTAATTGGAGCCCATTATGACACCCATGGTCAGCTACCTGGCGCGGATGACAACGCAAGTGGGGTAGCAGGTCTTTTAGAAATCGCCCGCATGCTTAATAAAATTGAACTGACGGATCGCAACATTGATTTGATTTTTTACGACACCGAAGAATTGCCCTATTTTGGAACCAAGGACATGGGGAGTTATATCCATGCAGAGAGTGTTCAAGATGATCTAGACATTCAAATGGTGATGGTGCTGGAGATGATTGGTTATTTTTCAGGGCAGGAAGGGTCACAAGAATATCCCATCTTTCCGATGAAATACGTGTATCCAGACAAAGGAAACTTTATCGCCATCGTGTCGAACACGTCCAATCCGTTTAAAACAAGGGCTTTAAAAGAACAATTTCAAGTGGCTCTGAGCATGAATGATGTGATCACCGTGGAGTCGATCAATGCGCCAAATTTCGTCAAAGGAATCGACTTTTCAGATCATCGCAATTATTGGACCTTTGGCATTCCGGCTGTCATGATCACAGACACCTCATTTTACCGGAATAAAAACTATCACACAGAATCTGACACCCACGAAACACTCGATTACCTGAAGATGAAGGAGGTGGTGGATGCGACTTTTTTGTCTGTACTCTCATTGTAACTTCACTCATTTTCATTTTACTATTTTAAAAATAGGTGATATACCTGAAGCAGCTAACTTTTTATTCATTAATTTTATTAGCACAAAACATGAAATATAAATTATTACCCCTCTTTGCAGCAGTTTTATTGCTGACTGCCTGTAATGGAGATGAGGCAGATCTCGAATTCCAACTCGAGGTCGAAAACAAAACCGATCAAGCTGAAGAAGTGACTTCGGACGACGAAGTGGAAGATCAGACAGTGGTAGAGGTTGTAGAGCCTGTCCTCAAAACTGATTTGAGTCCTTATTTTGAAAATGCTGATGTGACTTTTTATGAAGCGCTTGTCCCTTTGCCCAACGACATGTTTGACCAGTCTTATTGGGATGGAATAGAGGGTTATGCCAGAAATTTTATTTGGTATGAATCAGGCGTGATTAATGTAGAGCCATACGACGATTGGAAAATGCTCCTGCTTCAAGTGGAGTGCGAAGGGCCTTGTTTCAGCAGTGATTTTTATCGCTTTGCTTATGATGAAGCGACAGAAGAGCTCATTCACTTGAGTTATCATAGTTATAGTAGTTTAGATATAGCCAAGGAAGTTGTTGAGCCATTTTTAGCAATTGAAGACAGCGAGGCTCGTTTGTCTGGACTTGAATTGCCTTTGGCTGTTCAAATTCCTGACACTGATTACAGCCTGACACTTCAAAATCGCTTCGCGGGTATTGGTGTTGATACCGATGGAAATTATTTTGATGACGCCCAAATACTCTTCGAAGATGAGGCATTGGGTACATTTTACAGCTTTGGAGGCGGTTGTTTGCACTACAAGCATCCTGACGGAACGATTGCGACATACAGTTTTGATGATATTTTTTCAGAACAAGCCACTACAATTGAAGGGGATATTATCGATTTGAATCGAGATTACTCTCTTACCCATAACGGTTGTGGAGTTTCGACTATCTGTTACTCAACCTATGACATGGATATTTCAGAGTTAGAAGCCATCGGAGAAACAGAATCTGGAATAAGTTTGTACACGGTTAAAAATCCCATTGAATTGTCAGATGAAGACGCTGATGAGTTGAGCGTTTCTGCCAATAGCTTTGCCAACGCTCAGTACGATGCTTATAAAGAAATGGAGGAGTATAATCAAAGTGTATTGGCTGAAGTGGATGAAGAAGGTGAGCCTGTGGAGGAAGAAGATGAAATCATGACGTATCAAGCATTTTTGGACACGAACGCCGTTATCTTCTGGCAAGATCCATTTGGCCGTACCAGCGCCTTCCTCCACAACGACTACCAAATCCCAGCTGAATGTGGAAAGCCTGTTATTTATCTTTACCCAGAGGAGTCTCAGATGGTGGATGTGTTTGTCGATATCAGAGAATTCACTAAAACCATTCCCGAACATGGTGAAGACGGATGGACCGTTTTGGCCCACCCTGATGGCATGCTAGAAAATCAAGCTGATGGTATGGAATACCCCTATTTATTCTGGGAAGGACACTCTGATGTAGAAGTGCCCATGAGCCGTGGTTTCACCGTCCCTCGAGCTGAACTTGAAACATTTTTAAACGACTCACTCACTCAATTGGGATTGAACGAAATGGAACAAGCTGATTTCATGGAATTCTGGCTGCCAGAAATGTTAAAAAATCGTGAGCCATATTTTGTCATCAGCTTTTTAGGAACCGAAGCCTTCAATCCTGTGGCGCCTTTGACTATCGATCCTAAGCCAGATACCTTGGCGCGTATCTTTATGTACTATGAGCCCACCTTCTCAAACGCCACCTACCCTGAACAAGAGTTGACTGGATTTGAGCGCAATGGCTTTACGGTTGTGGAATGGGGTGGAACGTCTCCTCATTTTCAAGCCCAACGATAATTTGAAACGTTGAGTCATTAAAATTGCAGCCAGCCAGTGCTCATGAGCACTGGCTGGCTGGGCCAAAGCACCCTCTCATACTTCATAATTCATCATCTGAATGAGACGGAAATCAAAGTCTCCATTTTTGCTGCTAGTGGTTCTCATGTTCATTGTAATTGCTAACGTTTTCCTCCTCATTTTTTTTGTACCCGCTGAGCAAAAGAGTGTCGCAGACAATCAAGAGGTCGATTTTAAACACATAAATGCCATCATCCTTCCCCATCATCTTTTGGTGGAAAAATTGATGGATGAATTTTATGCAAACGTGGCTAAAGAAAATCAGTATGAACGCATCATTTTGATCAGCCCCAATCATTTTGGATATGGCTATGGCCTCATCCAAACCACAGATCAATTGGATGATATTTCAGTCGATCAAGCCCTGGCCACCAGTCTAGGAGAAGACAAGGCCGCATTTGTGGAAGGGGGTTATTTTGATCTAGAGCATGGTCTTCATTCTCACTATGATTTTATAAAAAATCATTTTGGAGACACCCCCATTGTACCCATCCTCTTAAAAAATGAAGGTACTCAAGAGCGCTTGGATCAACTGGTTGGGTCTTTAGCTAAAAATGATTTACAAAACACTCTCATCATTGCCAGTATTGACTTTTCTCATGGTACGCCCGAAGCGGTCGCACTGGCCAACGATCAGCGGATTTTTGATTGGCTCGAAAACTGGAATGCTGGGCAGTCTAACGACACCTCTGGCTTGAGGATTGGAATAGTACTGAACGAAAAGACACATCTTTTGATGAAATACAAACGCTCGCTCAAAGCACACAAAACCCAGAAGAAACTGTAGCCATGGACTCCCCCGAAACGTTTTATGTGATGATCAGGCTGATAGAAAAGCAGGGAAAATATGATTATCAGTTGTGGGAGCGTACCTCCAGCGCATCGCTCATCAATCCTAGTCTAGTACAAGATAATGTGAGTCATCTCTTCGCCGTTTTTTAACCTTCGAATGCTGTTAAATTTGCCATTTAAAGACAATCACTATAGAATCGTTTTGTTCGATTCATATTAATTTAATTTTCACCCATGAAATATAACAAATTTTTATTCGTTCTTTTGCTATCGATGACATTAGCCGCATGTGGTGGTGGCGAAAAAGAAGCAGATGACACTGATGACGATACAGAAAAAGTAGAAGTCGAAGACTCTAGCGACACAACCTCATCAGACAAGGAGAAAATTCCTACCGACTTCACTATTTACAGCAGTAGTCCCTATGAGCTATTTGAGATTGGAGATGAGTTTGAATTCACACTTGATCTTTATAATGACACCTCTGATGATCATGAGCTCAAGACAGTTGACATTCAAAATGAGTTTTTAGATGCGGTCGAGATTGTTAGTATTGACCCTGAGCCTAGTGATCAATATGAATTGAATGATGAATGGACAACATTTGAGTTTGATCAAGTCATTGATGGCAGGACAGACATGGTCATCACCTTCACAGCAGAAGTGCTTGAAGAAGGTGAATTTTACGGCGACATTGAAGCTTGTATCAATAGTGTTAACACCTGCTTGAATGACTTTTTGTCACTAGATTCAGACCCTGAAAACGCTTTTTATTATGACGATTATGACTATGATGATGAGGCATACGTTTATGACGGAGAATATGCTTTTGGTGACAGCGACCTTTATGTTTATGTTGGTGGAGATTTTGACGAAAAGCGTTCAGGGGATTCATTTGAATTCCAAGTGGAAATTGACAACTATGGAGCAGACACTCAAAATTTAAACGAGATCAGAATTCATGAAGATTTTGCTTCAACATTTGAGGTGACAGCCACTGAGCCTGCTAGCACCGGTAATCGTGTAGAAGGAGAGTGGACCATCTTTGAGTTTGAAGTCCCCCTTGCCGACCAAACAAATATCATTTCTTTCACTTCGACCATTGCCGACGTTCAATCTGGTTATTATGAAGGGGATATTGAGGTGTGCATGGATGAGTTGGATACATGTCTCCTGGATTATATGTTTGTTAATGTTGAATAATCTTCAAGACCATTATTTTTAAAACCAATATCATGAGTTACTTCAGCCTGTTTGGTGTCGCATTCCTTTATTTAACA
>JAUHXI010000001.1 GCA_030426875.1 bacterium | reverse complement strand
TAAAAACGCTATCAAACTTGGAAATCAGGCTGAATTGAGTTAAATTTAGTATGTGATTAACGCGCCACAACATAAAAGACAATCATGACGCTCAAAAATTCTCTTTTCTGGCTCATTACACTTGCCCTGCTCACGGCTTTATTCATTGTTTTTAAGCCTGGGCTTGCTAGCGTACAGCAAGAAGACGAAGCACTTTTTTTGGAAGAGTCAACTTTTGAAGGGTTGGAAACTTATCAAGAAATTCTAGCCACAGGTGTGGTTCCACAAGTGCCTCCGGACTATGAATTTCCCGCTAGCTTTCAATATTTGAATGGTTGTTTTGGTTTTTCGGTGGGGCATATTTTGATGGACCGGGGGTGGGAGTTTGATATGTTAGAGATGGAGGAGCGCATTCAAAAGCCTCGTGAAGTTTTGTGGAACAACGAATGGCGGGAAACTTTAGCTGAAGCCTATGATTTGGAGCTTGAATCGTACAAAAGTCCTGAGCTGCTCTTTCAACTTCTGGAGGATGGGGAGACCTTTGTTTTGCGCTATGAGTACCCACTGGAGGGTGATGAATGGATTTTGCATGCGGTGGCGGCGTATTCGTTTGATCAGGATGGGATTTGGGTGTCGGACAGTTTGTCAGGTGGGACCAAGGTGATTCCTTATGAAAAGGTGTTCACTGAAAAGGGAGATGAGACGCGGTATACGTTTACGCGGGTGATTGAGAAATAATGGAATTTTATTCAATCAATGTTCCTGAGTGCTGCACCTCTGCATCATTACTTCTACCACTATTGTGGGGGGGTATAACTGTAGCGTGTTCCTTTGGCATGCCATAATGATCTGCCCTTGAGAACATAAGGAATAAGGCAGCAGCAGCTGTCCTAAATCCACTAGATATAAGGGCCAATCCTTTTGTGGAAGGGGTGGAAGGGACAGTGGGCAATTTTAACCTTGGCTGATCAGGTCTTGCATCTGAAGTATCTGTCTCAGCAATTGTTTTATGAGCTGTCTCAGCAATTATCTCAGGAACTGTCTGACTAGCTATCTCAACAGCGGTTTCAGCTAATATCTTAGCCATTCCTTGAAAAGATTCCTCGCTCATAAACAAGTAATCTGTCAATTTACGACAATCTTTTGGATCCCAATACCTCATTATTTCTTCTACTTCAAGATACGGATAAGAAATATGATAACGCTCGCCATCAATAAAAATACTACGCGTGTCACTGAGTAAATCGTAATCCAATTTTACGGGTGGGACAAATTCATCCTCATTAGAGTTAGAATAATGCACTGTAACTGAAATACTTAAACTCTCCATATCAAATTGATAATCAAGGTGTTCGGGGGTTGCCGGCTTCCTTAACATATTATTGAACACACAAGATAGGATCTTATCATCAAAATCCGTACCAGGTCTACGTAGCTTTAAATCTTCTACTTTTAATCCATCTACTAACGCAGCTGGTATCAATTGTCTATGCTCTACTTGATCAATATCCTCAAAAACAATTTCAAGAACAGTTTCTTCCTCATTAAAAAAACGTACACTTTTAACCAAAGTTTCATCCTTAGAATAGTTCAAAAAATCCTCAAAAGTATAATTTTCATGATTAACATCCGCTGAACCTTCAACTTCATCCTCATATAATTGAACCAATACATCACGAAAAGAAACTATTTTACTTATCGAAGACCTACCAGAAGCATTATTTTGAATTTGTATTTGATGAGCATTAAAAAATGCATAAATGTAATCAGCAATGCCTTTTCTTAACAAATCCAAAGCCACCTCACCACAATTTGCTACAGAAAAAAATTCCATCATTGCCTCATTCCCCATTTGAGTATAAGTTTCAATTAAACTACATATTTTTTGAGCATTCCTATCTATAGATAGGGTCTGCAACCTTCTTAATTCACATTTAGGATTTTCTGACTCTGGCGATGAAGAGCGAGTAATTCGAGTGATTTCATCTAAAACAGACTCATGACCACCTTCATCTAACGCAAAATATCCTCTTAAATCATCCATTACTTGATCAGAGATACCTAATAGGAATAAGGCCAGCTTCTCTCTATTATACTCTTCTGCATTTAGAGAAGAGCTAGAGCCAACGAGATAGATATTATCTTTAGGATTCCAAGAAATTTTAACTAATTTCATTCCCGTTTCTTCAGGGTAGGAAATTATAGCTTTCCTAGTCCCAAAAGGAAAGAGAGGTCCAGGATCTAGGGTCACATTTGGCCTACAAGGTTCTCCAGAAAGCAAGGCAAGTAGAACAGGCCTATGAACAGGTCCTTCGATGTAATCATACTCAACTGCCTCCACAATAAATCTTGTTAAAAGTCATGCTTGGAGGGACAACTTTACGTTTAGATTTTAATTTAGCATACAATAATTTATTGTTAAATGTCAAATCATTTTTTCTGGCCTCACCCACTGCTCAAACTCCTCCTTTGTCAGATAGCCAAGAGACACCGCCGCCTCCTTCAGCGTGACCCCCTCCTCATGGGCTTTTTTAGCAATTGCAGCCGCTTTTTCATAGCCAATATGAGGATTTAAAGCCGTCACCAACATCAATGAATCATTCAAATGCGCTTCAATTTTTTCATGATTGGGCATCAATCCTGCCACACAATTTTTCTCAAATGATCGACATGCATCTGCCAACAACCGAGCTGAATTCAAGAAATTGTAAATCATCATCGGTTTAAACACATTCAATTGAAAGTGCCCCTGCATGCCTCCCATCGAAATCGCTACATCATTCCCCATCACCTGAGCACAGACCATCGTCAACGCCTCAGGTTGCGTCGGATTCACCTTCCCCGGCATGATGGACGACCCCGGTTCATTGGCAGGAAGGTTGAGTTCACCGATCCCACAACGCGGCCCAGAGGCCAGCAGACGAATGTCATTGGCAATCTTCATCAAACTCACCGCCAATTGCTTGAGTGCCCCCGAACTTTCAACAATCGCATCATGAGTTGCCAAAGCCTCAAATTTATTGGGAGCGGTGACGAAGGGGTGATCAGTCAATTCAGCAATCTTCTCGGCTACTTTTTCTGCATAAGCTTCGGGTGTGTTCAAACCCGTGCCCACTGCCGTGCCACCCAAGGCCAGCTCAGAAAGGTGAGGAAGCGTATTTCTGAGAGCAATCAGTCCGTGATCCAGCTGAGAGACATACCCGGAAAACTCCTGGCCAAGCGTTAGCGGGGTCGCATCCATCAAATGCGTGCGGCCAATTTTGACCACATCACCAAAGGCCACGGCTTTTATTTTCAACTGGTCTCTCAATTTTTCTACGGCGGGAATGGTGTGTTCCACCACTATTTTATACCCTGCAATGTGCATGGCTGTAGGAAAGGTATCGTTCGAAGATTGAGACTGATTCACATCATCATTTGGGTGAATGGCCTTCTCTAGGTCCTCCAATTTCCCCCCGAGCAAAACGTGGGCCCGGTTGGCAATCACCTCATTCACATTCATGTTGCTCTGGGTGCCAGAGCCTGTTTGCCACACGACAAGCGGAAAGTGATCATCCCATTTCCCTTCCAGAATCTCATCACAAACGCTTGCAATGATTTCTGATTTTTCTTCTGACAATACTCCCAATGTCTGATTGGTTTGAGCCGCTGCCTTCTTCAAAAAGGCAAAAGCATGAATGATTTCGAGCGGCATTTTCATCGCTTCACCTCCGATTTCAAAATTCTGGAGCGAACGCTGAGTCTGGGCTCCCCAGTATTTTTCTGCGGGAACCTGGAGCTCGCCCATGGTGTCTTTTTCGCTGCGGTGGGTCATTTTGGATTGATTATTTATTAGCCTTATGTTATGCTTGAGATAAGGGTTGAAAGGTTCTGTTCTTAATTTTTGAGAGCTCCTTGATCCGGCCAACTACGCATTAGCGAGTGGAGTCGAAGACAACCCTCTTTTTTTGTGTAAGTGTGTGAATAATGCTATTTAACTAAATAGCCTTAAGTACAAATTTATTTTTTAGACTGGGTGGACATTTGGAAGAATGAAAACAAAATGTATTTTGCGTTGGTATTTTTACTTTGTTTTCGAACAATGACTTTTATTCGATTACCTCTCACATAACCAATAATAGCAAAAAATAGGTAATCATTCCCACCTTTATCTTTTTCTCGGCAAACCTCCTGATAAGTGGTGGTTTTTTCGAGTAATTTGATGGCCATAGGAAGGGCTAGTGCTCGTTCCAATTTTTCTATTTTTGTTGAGCGTTTTACCGGATGTTTAAAAACATGATTCCAACATTGTCGGGTCACTGTTATTTTTTTGAATGTTTACCACTGATTGAGAAAGCGTTGCATGAAACACTGCTTTTTCTCAAGATTTCATAATCCTTTCGGGTTCTACTGAGAATTGAATTGTAATTTTTCAAACGCTCTTTCGCTTCTTTTTTCAAATTCCTAGCCTGAATGTAATTTCTTTGCTTCATATTTTTCATATTATCAAGATATGAAGCCATTTAATTTAAATTTATCCTTAAAAATAACTCAAAAAAATATGAAATCAGTCATCATAAATTTCAAATCAAACGCTAGTACATCCACTTATCCCAGCCTCCAAGTGCCTTCCCCTTTCTTGTATTTCGCTTCAAATCTGACACACAATCCCTCAGTGACACCAGGGCCCACACACCATTCAAAACCAAAAAAGGCCAACTCGAGAGTAAAATCGCGTACCAAATCAGCAGCCCCGATCCCACCAAATTGACGAAATCATAGACAAAATACGTATCTTTCCATTTGTGCAATTGACCTAAAACGAAAGCTAGCAGAATGAGTGCAGCACCCGTTGAGCCGATGTAGATGGGGTTCATTTTTTTTACCTTATTTTATTTTTAATGCACTCTGATTCTACCTGATTATAAGCTAAGAAGTACAATCTTTTGCTTTGACTTCAGAATTATATAATAATCATTTCAACTGACCATAACTCAAATCAAAATGAATAAAAAAGCCTATCTCGCTGGCGGTTGCTTTTGGGGCTTGGAAGATCTTTTTAGAGGCTTGGAAGGCGTTAAAGATACCAAAACGGGATACACTGGCGGTAAAAACGAAAATCCTACGTGGGACTTTCACCCCGGTCATGCTGAAACCTTAAAAATTGAGTATGATCCGGAGAAAATATCCTTCAAACAACTGTTAGATTTCTTTTTTCGAGTGCACGATCCTACCACTTTAAACCAGCAAGGCAACGACCGAGGTTCAAGCTATCGGTCAGCAATTTTTTATCAGAATGATGAAGAAGAAAAAGCGGCAGAAGCATTTATTGAAGTGGTGAATGACTCAGGGCGATGGTCAGATCCTGTTGTCACTTCGCTCGAAAAATTCGAAAAATTTTGGCTGGCTGAAGAGGTTCATCAGGACTATTTGGTGAAAAATCCGGGCGGATACACCTGTCACTTCATTCGCTTTGAAAGCTACTTAAAATAGCGAACAGAGGGTTCCAGATTTGAGATTTTTTTTATTTAAATACGCCACTTCTAAACTATAAAATCCTTTGTTCAATATTCGTCAATTATTGGTTTCCTATTGCAAATTAGTATCAGATAGCCTCAAAGCCCCCACTTGAAGGTTTGCGTCGAATGTTCTATCCTAAAATCAGAATTTAACCGACTCACTAAAAAACAACCTCATGCTGATGAACCGACACGCATTCACCTTAGCAGTTGTTGTCTCCACATTTTTAATCTCAAGTTGCACCCCATCAAATGAGCTCCCTGAAGAAGAGATGACTCAGCAAAGCATGGTAGAAGCGCTTCAAACTTATGAAGCCGATTCAATTGCAACCTTTGCAGGAGGTTGTTTTTGGTGCATGGAACCCTCATTTGAAGCCCTTGAAGGAGTGACTGAAGTGATTTCTGGTTACGCTGGGGGCACTGAGGCAAGGGCGAATTATGCAGAGGTTAGCAGCGGAGCAACGGGCCATCGAGAGGCAGTTCAGGTGAGCTATGACTCGCAGGTGGTGAGTTACGAGACCCTTTTAGACACATACTGGCGCCAAATCGACCCCACTGATCCCACAGGTCAATTTGCAGACCGAGGGTTTCAGTACACAACCGCTATTTTTTACCACGATGAGGCGCAACAAGCCTTAGCTTTGGAGAGTGTGGAGTCATTAGAGGAAATGGAAAAGTTTGAAGACCCTATAGCCACTGTGATTGACCCCTTCACAACATTTTTCCCCGCAGAAGAATTCCATCAAGATTTCTACAAAAAAAGTGCCGATTATTATGAGCAATACGCTGAAGGCTCCGGTCGAAAAGGATTCATTGAAGAAAATTGGGCCAAGGAGGCGGCTTTGGAGTTTTCTGGTCGTTAAATATCAACAGATATCTGGCTCTTCTCATGGTATCTTTTAGCACCAAATTTGCTTTAATTTATTAAAACCAAAGGCAAACACGTGGTCCACAACATTTGGAAGATGGGCTGAGAACAATTGACTGACATGATCTAAAATATTGGCAGGTGTAACCTTTCAGGTGCTTAATTTGCCCTTTTCTTAGCTTAAATAAAGGCATAAAATGACATTATTTATGATGTCCTCTAAAAAAATGTCCTTTTTATGAAAGAGTCTTAATGCTGTTACCGGAAAATTTTTGCGAATAAACTTGTTCTGGGTTGGTGACTCACTTGTATTAAATCAGCCGAAAAAAGTCAATCATTATATTCAATAAAACACAAATTACAAATTTGTCACTTCAAATGTAGTCAAGATCACTTCATTTGGCTCAAATTTGAGGAATTCTGGTTGTTTTTAGGTGCCCTTTTTTGCTATAATCATCCAGTAGGAGATTCCTTGAAAAAAGCTCTAAAAATAAACAAAAAAATCGAAAAAATAAAACGCCTCATCGCCGGGCTTCTGATCATGGTTGTTTTGGGAAACCAAACAGGCCAATTTCCTTTTGATGTGCCAGACGTTTATGCCGATGATGACAGCCCTAATGATCAACTGGGCATCATCGCTATTTTGGTCGAAGAGGAATTGATGAGCGATTTTGCCATGCGCGCTCGAATCATGACTTATGCGGAGAATGCTCAGTCTAGAGTCCCCCATTCGAAGGCCTTTGTGATGGAAGTTGCTGAAGATGAATCGACTTATCGGATTTCAAACATTCTGGAGCAGCTTTATTTTGAAGGCATCGACACCGAGCTCATTGATGGCAATCCCTTGAATGACGACGCAGTGACCACTGATGACAATCAATTGATAGGGGTGATAGCGATTGGAGAAGTGCCTTTGCCGGTGGTTCATGAGGGGGATGGAAATTTTTTGCCCAGCCTGTATCCCTACACGGATTTTTACCGTAAGGCCTATATTTATGATCATGAGACTCAGCAGTTTGAAAAAAATTCGGGTGTGAACGAGCCCAATCCCGAAGTGTGGCATGGCGTGATTCGAGCCCCTAGCCAAGACCCTGTGGAAGCTGAGGAGGAGTTGACGGCTTTTTTTGAGAAAAACAATGACTATAGCAATGGTCAAAATGGCTACGATACGTTTGAGCAACGTTTGCTGTATGCTAACTTTTCTGACATGGAGGCTCAGATGAATGCCATGGATTATGACAGTTATCAGCGCTATCTGGACTACATGGAGGAAATGACCTTTAGACGTTATAACAAGCATTTGTTGGTGGAATTTTTGGATCGGGTCAAACAGGACATGGGCAGTGATGATCCTTTGGTGGACGAGTCGACGATTGAAAACATGTTCGACATTCACACTGAAATTTATTTTGACCAATACACACTCGACTTTGCGGATGCGCTAAAAATATACCGAGGAGGATTAAATGAAGTGGCTGAGCAAACGGGTCGTTGGGATGCTGGCCAGGTTGATTCGCTTGAGTCGTTGATCACCTTGCGTGATGAGTATGCTCGGCATGAGATTCATCGGAGTCAGCTGGAGCTAGAACAAGCGGTGGATGAGTTTGTTACAACGGCGATTCCCCCTCCGGAGCGGGCGGTGGAAGTAGTGACCAAGGGGGCGTTGAAGGTCTCTGTGGACATCACCGAAATTCCAATCAACACGGAGTTTTTTGACTTTTATAGTTACATTGACGGTGTTGAAATCAACACCGTCCAATCGACTTCTCAGTGTGGGATTCAAGTGGGGACCGAGCATAATGATAACGTGAGCACATTGGAAGACAATTCCGTTGTGGTGAATGCCAATCAGTTCAATGCGTTTAGGAGTCTCTTGACACCTGAAGAGGGGGAAGACAATTGGAAACTAGAGGAACAATCTGAATACATTGGCGCAGCAGGGTGTGTTTATAACAATCGATTTGAAGATGAAGACCAAGGCACCAGTCCAGATAAATGTAATGTAAATGAAGCCACTCAATCCCTTTTTGACATCAATGGTTCTTTGGAGCTTGAGCCAGATGAAGTTGTTTATTCGGATGCCAACCGCTGCTCTTTTGAGCGGATGGATTTTTTGCTTCAAGATGAAACTCAATTTGATAATGGAGCGGCTGTAGGTCAATTGGGTCAGATTCAAATCGGGCAAGATTTGGATACGGTGATTGAAACCGCCTACCTTGAGTTGAATGGTAATTTACAAGCCCCTTCGCCGAACTTTTCCCCGAGCGGGCCAACCGAATCATGGGCGCCGCTTTGATCGGGGCCGAACGCGACGAGGATTGGCGAAAGATTTCCCTCAAAGAAAAAGCCGAGTTTGTAATCAAGACCCTAATTGAAAGCAAACAAACATTGAGTTACGTACCACTACTGGACATTGAGGTAGAACTGAGTGTGGAGCCGACCAGTCAATTCATTGACAGCGTTTACCCTCGAGTAGAGCCGACCAATGAAACCTTGCAATCGATCACTCATTTTGGGGAACCGCGTGTGGATCCGGATACTGACGAATTCACTTATCCTGAAATCACCACCTTTAGCACGCCATCGGATGGGACGCGGCGTATTTCATTTGTTAAAAATGGCCAGTTGGATGACTTTAAATATTTGAACCTCTTTCGCATGGAGGGGGATAATTTTGAGGAAATCACCACCAATTTTTTGGAGAAAGTGGATCAGAAGCAGGCGGAGCTCAGTCAAGTCACTGGCGCCAACACCACTTTGTTTGAAGATTATTTTGTCGAGAATCCTGAATTGATTGAACCGTTGATTTGGAAAAGCTCTAGTGTGGATCAAAAATTGATGGAAATCATCCCTAAATATACCGACCGGGACAGCTTTATGCCCACGCCGTTTTATAACCCAGCACAGTCTCCAGAAAATCAGCCGGATGGGTATGAGGTGCTTCATATTGTGGCTGAAGGCGACGCTCAAGGGTTTGAATTTGGACTCAATCGGGCCATGCTGGCCCAGAGTGGTGAAACGGATGTGGAGGGGGAGCTGGAGGCCCTCAATACCGAATCAGAGAAGGAGGCGGAAGAAAAAAAGCAGCAAAATCAGAACACTCCGGGCAACAATCCAGGGAGTGGTAATTATGTTTGTGGAGATCCATCGGGGGTGGAGGTGTGGGAATGGTTTGATTCGGTGCAGTGTTGGATTGAGGAGGAAATTTTGCCAGCAAATGACTTGTTCGCTTTGAGTCAGATGTGCAGTGCCGCCCCTTTGCCGCCTCAGGGAACGACTGTGGAAGATGGGGCAGATATTTTTGACCAATTGCTGCCCAAAGCAGATGGTTTTGAAGTTAACATGAGCCGAACTGCATTGCTTGTGGGTCAGGAGGCTCAAATCAATGTGACAGCTTTTGATGGGAATGGCAATCAAATGTTTGGCTACATTGATACCCCAGTTACTTTTGAACTGAGTGATCCGGACCTGGGTGTGTTTTCGGAGGCGGAGGCGTATATTTTTTCTGGACAAAAATTGGTGACCTTTAGACCTGAAAAGGCTGGTTCGTCAACATTAACGGTTCGCATGGCTGACATGCCGCCTAAAGTGTTTGAAATCACTGTCCATGATTCACTTGGCTTACAATGGTCGTCTGTTGAAAATATCACCAATGGGCGCTCAGAATTTGCGGTGACAGTTACGGTGGTGGATCAGAATAATAACCCTGTGACCGGTGTCAATGATCAGATTGTTTTGAGTTCAGAGCTCCCAGCGGATGGAGGTTTTGTGCAGGAAGGTCGGGTGTCGCTTGTGGATGGCAAGGGACAGAGTACTTTTATTCCGACTCCTGGTCGACAGACGGTGACTTTGATGAGTAAGGATTTGTTCATTCAGGGAGAAAAACATGTGATAGAACCTAGTAAAATGGAGGCCTCTCAGCTAATTCTTAGGACAGCGGATGAGACCGTAGTGGTGGGTGAAATGGTGGAGATTGAGGTGATTGCTGCGGATGAATTTGGCTTTATTGTGGACACGTTTAATGAGTTTATTGTGGCGGATTTGACGGCTTCTTCAGACCCTTATGCCACGTTACAAAACCCAGGTGTGCAGATGGTGAACGGGCGAGGCACCATTGTGGTTAATGCGGGGCAAGACACCTCGGACATCATTGTGACGGCGCAACATGAGGACTTGAAGTCGGCTCAGATTTCCCTGGCTCTGATGGCCCGCGTGGACAGTGAGACATGGGCCAGTACTTACCCTCAAACGCTTTTTGCCTCGCTTGTGGGGTTTCCGGCGGGGAAAGTGATGGAGGAGGATTATTTTGGTGGGGTGCAATTGATGGGGGGTAAAACTCAGGCTGTCTATTCCTTTTTAGACAGTCCCAGTCCTGAAAAAACAGTCAGTATTAGCCCCAATCACTTGATTGAAGTGACTGATAATGGACACGATGTCTTGGTTGAATTTGCTGGGCCATTCATGGCTTTGCAAGCCTTCGATCAAAAGAAAATGCAGACGTTGATCAGTAAGACCGTGATGTTGAATTTTGACGCGGTTGAAATGTTACCGGATGAAAACTTGGAAAAAGGGAAGCTTTATTTGGAAATGTTGGACAGCAATTATGAAGCAGTTGAAAACCCACTGGGCTATCGAATTTCGAGTGTTTTAGGGGATGATGTTGTTAACTTGAAAAAAAATGGACTTCAATTGCTACATCCTGATTTTGCCTGGGATTATGTGCTGGATCCAGAATTTGATGCGGTGGAATTGACTTTGAATGACGGCACGCGGAACATTGCCCGGGTGATTTTGAATTTAGAAGATGAAAATCTGTCCGTTGAGAATTTTAAGGAGGTCAATCCTAATTTGCAGTGGCATTCCACATATTCGGGTTCTAGCACGAGTGGGGCCAAGGGGTTAAGCTTTTTTGATTCAGAAGCAGAGGTTGAAGAATCTCAACGGGCTGAGTTTTATGGGTTAGAGGGAGAGCATGACTATTTGGCTGCTTTTGCCAGCGGCACCAATGTGGGAGAGGCGGTTCGGTTCAATTTGCCCACAACGGGTATTTTGTTGGGCGATCCGACCATAAAACTTGAAACTAAGAGTAACAATGGTTTGAATTTTAACAATGCCGTCGGCCAGCAGATTTATGAAGACCCGGAAGGTTCTCAGATTGTGTCCATCAATCATTTTAATTTTAATAATGATGAGTATCAAGATGTGGCTGCATTGACTGAAGACGGACGGGTGCGGCTGTTGGAAGGAGGTCCCACCGAGCCGCCCTTTAAAGACCGGGGTGACATTGCAAAATTGGCTGATGGAGGAGTTGCCTTAGAAGCGGTGGATTTTGAGAATGATGGCTATGAAGACTTGCTCATTGCTACCGAAGAAGGGCGATTGGCCATTTTACATAACCGGGAGGAGGTGATGGAGCGCACGGATCAAATCCTGAACATTGGGAAGAAAATTTATAAACTTTTGATGGATGACATGGATCAGGATGGGTTTGAAGACTTGGTGATTTTGGACAGTCGTGGCGATCTTTTTATTTTTTATTATGATGCTGAAACGGAGCGTTTTCCTGAAAATGGTTTATTGATTGAAAATTACGGCTTCAGCTTGCAGTTGGATGAAAACCTGAATACCGATGTGGACATCCGCTACCAGAACATGCCAGAACCCACTGACCCTCAGGAGCAGGCCCAGAGTCAGATTCAAGTTTCTAACGTGCCCTTGGATGAATATGAAGGGGGGGGCGAGATTGATGATGAGGTGGCGCTTGAGTTTTATGAACAACTGAACGAGGAGGCTGCAGCCATGGCAGAAGATCCTTATGCGTATGCTCAAACCGGGGTTCCCAAACTTCAGTGGCCAGAGGGAGATGAGATTCAAACTTATTTTGCCCCCATTGAAGGCATTGGAGGGTTGAATGTGACCAAATCCGTCAGCAATAAAGACCGGCCGGGGCAGGGCAATGTGGATGTTGAAGAGGTGCTGGTGTATGAAATTGAACTCAATAGTGTGAGTGATTTTGGCGACACAGTGCTAGCCGACACGGTGCCTGATGCCCTAGATTTTGACCCCAACTCGTTGACATGTGTGCAGGGCGGTTGTGAAAACATGGAGGTCAAATTGAATGGAACCCGTTTGTTTTTGAGTGAATTGAGCTTGTTTGAAGATCAAAAAACCATCATCCGGTATGAAACGTTTGTGAGTCAGACACCCGAAGCTGACGTCAGCATTCAAACCATTGATGAGCCGAATGAAAATTTGAATGACCCAGGGTCCATCATAGATGAGTATAAAGATATCATTGTCTCACCACCCTTTAACAATACGGGTCAATGGCTGATTCATTATAGCGTTGCTGAACGTGATTATGACATTGTTCAAAGTAATACCCCTGAGCCAGTGAAGCCCATGGAACAGGTGACTGGCTTTAATGAAATGATGGCTCAAATGGAGGCGCTTGGCGGTCAGGAACTGGACGTGGATGACCCACCGGAACCACTCAAATTCCCAGGCATGGGAGAAGCCTTGGAAGAAGCCACGGGCAACGGAGAATGTTATGAAGATCCAAATGACCCTACTTCGTGTGTGGAAGCCGCTTTGGATGATGTGGCTCAAGCGGTTGAGGATTTTAGTTGTACGGGCGGGGGTTGCTTTCCAATGCCTTTCAACCGGGCTTTTATGGTTCCACCAGAGATGCCTTACCCTGTATTTGCTCATCCCACCAGTGTGCCCACAACGGTTGGCATACAACCCCTACCCTCTGGTTTTCCGATTTTATTTCCTGGAGCGGTGAGGGTGGAGAACGTTGAGCCTCCTTATCAATCATTCATACGGGTGTATGTAGCTCCAACTATAACCGGTGGTATAGGAATTGCTACGTGTTGGGGGCCCTATCCGGAATCAGCAGTGGTACCACCTCCTGTTTTTCCTATTCCTTACCCCCCTCCCACTGGGAATTGTATGGTCAAGGCACTTCCGGCTGATGATCTTTACGGTGGGCTTTGTTCTGACATTGAAAAAGGCGTTGATCAGATCATGGATGCCATTTCGTCTGGTGTGACTAAAATTGAATCTGCGGCGAATAGTGCGACCAATAATCCCAATATTCCTGTGGACATTCAACCGGTTGGACCTCAGCAAGGGGCGGGTGGTCTGGAGGTCAGTTTGGCTATTAACTTAGGCAATAATCTAAAATTTGAACCTCCGGTGAATGCATATTCAAACATTCATTTGAAGAGCTTTGATTCGTTGGGCGGTGTTTTGGCCAACTGGGTCGATCGGCAGATGTTGGAAGTGCAAAATAAACTGCTGACACTGCCCACGCTTAGTGTTTATTTGCCAGATACCAAGAATTTAGTGACCTTGGATTTTGAACGCACTCAGCAACAGTTTGAGAGTTGGTATAACACCATGGATGGTTCGGCGGCTGAAACGCATCAGACCATGCAAGCCATTGGGGATCAGGAGTATGTCACAACCATTGATGGGGAGGACACCTTCCCTCAAATCCTTCGTTCGGGGCTGCAAGATGTGAGTGGCTCTAGAGCCCTGCAATATCGAAACGCCATTGAGTCTCAGGCATCCATCTACAATTTGAATGCGCTGGAAGGACTTTATGATGTGGCCCAAACCATGCCGATGGTTGAGTTGACTGAAAAACCCATCGAGTTCACGGTGCCGTGGTTGTCAACGGGAGAAATTCAGGCCTACATTGTGGAGCTACAAAATTGGATCATTTATTATGAACAAGAATATGACCGGGTCAAAGACATGTGGGAAGCCATTTCTTGCCAAGACCTACCAGACCCTGAAAATCCAGATGGTCGTATTGAAAATTCAGTCAATTGTACTGGTCGCTATTTGGCAGATGCCTTCAATGCCAATTATGATGAAGTGATCGAAAGTGCCAAACAGAATATAGCGGTGTTGGAATCCTATTTGGCTTTCCCGAAGGAGCTATCCAACTATAAAACTCAGATGGCTGGTTATGTGGGCTCTGTGTCGTGTTACATGGACATCATCGCTCAAATGATGGCCGGCCACATGGCTACCATTCAACAAGAAATGATCACTTGGGCAGAGATGATTTTGACCATTCAAGAAATTGTGAAGAACATTAAAGAATTGTTTGATGTGTTCACAGCCTTTGAAACCAATTGCGACACCTGTACCAATGAACGATTTGCCAATTTTGGTTGGTGGAGTCTGCTAGGTCTTGTTTTGCCAGATATTCCCGTCATTCAATTCCCTAAAATTCCAGACATTGTTTTGGATCTCTCCAACATCGAAGTGGCTTTGGATGTGGAACTTCCAGTTCTCAACATTCGACCTGAGCCGATTCCATTGCCGCCACTGCCTTATGTCACCCTACCAGATTTTCCGACGGTGGACATCTTCTTACAACTGCCACCCTTACCCATTTTACCGGAATTGCCAGAGTTGCCAGAGTTGCCAGACCTTCCTCCGCTACCGGTTGTGGAATTGCCAACCTTGCCATCTCCCCCTAAATTGCCGGACGTGGGCAAGGCTTTCGACATCATTTTACCGTTGATTGAAAAGATTTTACAAACCTGGTGCATGATCAAAAAATCACTCGCACCGGTTCCGGAGATGGCTTTGAATAATCAAATCAGTTTGTTGACCAGTCGCCCGGCTTATTTGACACCGTTTGATTTGCTACAGGTTCAGATGCCAAACATTGCTCTTTTTGACACGGGTTATAACGAGCTTCGCATTGAGACCATTGTTTATTTGGGCATTGAGTTGGATGTTTTTGCTGATCCTCTAGAAACGGCTGCCGAAACCTGGAATGCTTGGATTGATGAGATTCCGATTGCAATGGAGGAGGGGTACCGTTCTTATTTGGAATTGACCGAGGAGCAACTTCAAGAAGTGTTGCAAGAGGCTGATGATTTTATTGATGGCACTGCCACTGCATTTGAAAATGCCTACGAAGAATATGTTCAAGGGTGGTTGGACAAAGAGGTGGGGGATCCGTTGGCGGAAGCTGATCAGTGGGCTCGAGATAAAGAGGCTGAATGGGAAGAATGGGCTGAACTCAATGAGATCAACACGGTCATTGATGTGACCTATTCGGAGTGGATTGAAGACGTGAACAACAGCTATGACTGGCTTAGGAATGTTAAAGATGAGGATGTGAATGCGTTCTTTGATGACAATCGAGACATCATTCATGCGCTCAATTATGTGATGCCTAAGAATTTTTTGATGGAATTGGCTGACCGGGACGATGCCGCCGAATATTTGAAAGAAATGATTGATTTTAGTGCTGACAAACTCGACCAAATTGACACCCTGGGGCCAACGGTTTTGAACCGCTTACATGCTTGTCTGCTTTATTATGAGGACTGTCGGGCGAATGAGGAAAAATATTTTGGGAGCACTCAGGCTAAATTGCAGGAGGTAAAGGAAGATATCCAAATCGCCTTGACTGAGCTGCCAGACAATCCAAGTGATGGTGGCTTTGAAGAAGCACCTGTCCTCAACCAAGAAGAAGTGTTGGCTCAACAGATTTTAGAAACACCTGAAGGGCAAGACATGGTGTCGATGTTCAATGAGATTGGAGCCGCGATTGATGAAGTGAATGAAGCCGAATGGGTGGAATACACGGTGCTGAAAGAACGTTTTGGTGTTCCGGATTATCAGATTGTTTTAGAATCCCCTGCCATTGATAAAATCAATGAAATGAAGTCAGAACTGGCCTTGCATGCTGAGCAACTTTATATGGAGGCCGAGGCAACCAAAACAGCCAACTTGACTGATATTGCTGGGGTTGCGCCGCAGGAATTGGTGCCCTATGAATTAGCCAGTTTCAACACGAACGAGGCTGGCCAAGAGGAACGGGTTTTTACCAGTGCGGTAGAAATGCCAGGTCTTTTAGACAATAATTTTGAGCCACTCACTGAAGAAAAAATAGTCGATGTTGACCTGACTCCTTTGGATGAAGCTGAGTATAAAGGGAATGATGAGCAGCTCAATCCTGTTCAAAATAATGCGGGTTGTTTGGCGGATGTTTGCCTGCCTGATCCCATCACTCAAAAACCGGTGCCAGTGATTTCTAATATTGAATTTTTGGCCACGTCTGAAACCCTGTTCATGCCCAATGGACACATTGTTTATAGTGATGGAACGGGGCTTTATTTGAAACGAGATTTGACCCTTGATGATTCTGAAGAAAACACGGACAATGGCACACCTCAACGGTTTAGCATTGAGGAGTTGGAATCCAGAATGCGCATTGGACAGGTGCCACGCGATGCGATCAACATGATGCAGACTTCCTTCACAGAAAATGGAGCAGCCACCTTTAATTGGGAAGCTCCGACCCATCCTGATTTTTATGGGTACGGGATTGAGTTGGAAAAAGTGATCAGCGGCTATGACAGTGATCGGCAAGATTTGCAAATGGCTGACACTCGAATTTTACTGTTGCCTGTGAATGAGGAGGGTGAAACGCCGGACGTTTTTGTGGGCGGGGTTAAATTAGAATTTGGAACGCTGGTGACCAGCTTGGACAATCAGCAAGAAGCCGTTGAACGCTTTGGCATAAAGCCTAATCAAACTGTGATCAATGCGAGTGAAATTCATTTTCCGACGGTGAACGATGCTAAAATTGACGTGTCGGCCTACAGTGCGGTTTATTTTGACCAACTGCAAGGCAACGGGTACGAAATGCAGATGGAAAATGGCTTCTATCATATCCGTATGACCTGGTTTGACGCGTTGGCCCGGCTGGCTAATTACAATCAAAGTGAGATCTTAGCACCGCAATTGGTGGCAGGAGGATTTGAACCGTTGGACATCAGCCAAGATGACACCGTGAAGGTGCCCATCTTTACAGAAAAAACCATCAATGCGAGTGATATTTTTGTGGATTTGGGTGGCAATTACACCTACTACTGGCACATTGATCCCGAGAACAAAAACACTGAGCCTCAGGAGGGTGAAAAATTGATCATCCCCCCTCAAGATGAGCTTAAGAATATTCCTGTGAGTTTGATTGCCTCCCAGAATTTGGAGGACCCCAGCTTTGAGGTGTTTGAGAAAGAATTTTTGATTGAAGTGTATGCACCAGATGTGAATTTGAGTCAGACTAGATTGGATGAAGGCTTGATTGCGGGCGACATGACGCCTGAGAAAGTGGGAGAAGATTTGACCAATATCCCCTTCAGCGTCTTCCGTAAACGAAATGAGACGTGGAAGAATGTTGGGATTTTGCATGCGGAGAATGAGAGCAAGGAGCCCACTTTGCCACCCCTTAGCGAAGAGGATGACAGTTATTACACCATCACGGCGAATGGCGATTACGAAATTGAAGGCTTTGATGTGCTAGATCCCAGCCCCATTATCATCAAAGACCATCAGGGGAATTTGATTGCTGAGATCCTGACGGGTAATGGAAAGATCGATATTTTTGATGACAATTATGAACTGGTGGCGGTGGCTGCAACGAACGAAACGCCGACCCGGATTGCGGTTGTGTTCAAGAGCAGTCAAGAAATCATGGCTAACGTTTATTATATCAGCAGCACGGATGAGGATGTGGCCATCATTCAAACAGCACTGAATGCGGGGAACGTGAATGACGTGGGTACAACCGTGGGCGATGTGGAGGTGAACGATCAAGTTGTGGCCGAGCCAATTCCAGCGGGTGCACCGAGTTTTGCTGGTGGGGCCGCTATTTTCAATCAAGAAAATGAGGAGGTAATCGCCATGGTTGATAAAGACGGGGCCATTCGCTTGATGCAACCTGGCTTTGACCTGAAGCTTAAGAATGCCATTCCAAATGAAGGGAATTATATCTTCCAAATCATGCAGGGGCAAACGGCTTTATTTGAGGTCTTCATTCAGGCGGATTGGAATGAGATGGAGATCGACATGGACACAATGATGAATAGTTTGGAGACTGACTTTGCCGCCGAAGCTGAGGCTGAACAAACTCAAACACCGGCCTTGCCAAGTGTTGGTGACGGGACCGATGGACCACAATTGCCGAGCAATCCTTTTTCTGACCTGAATCCGGGTGATGAATTTTATTATGAAATTCTGGAACTGTATGACGCTGAGGTGTTGATTGGCTTTGACGATGGCACTTTCCGCTCTGATCAAGAGATCACTCGAGCCGAATTTGTGAAGATCGCCTTGGGTGTGACCAATTGTTTTGACTGTCAATATCCCACTGACCCTCAAATCGCTCGTTATTTGACCAACCCTTTTCCGGATGTGGAGCTTTCTGACTGGTTCTTTTACTGCATTTGGGTGGCGAAGGAATTGGAGATGATCACTGGTTATGGGGATGGTCAATTTAGACCGAGCCAAAACATCAGTCGGGCTGAGGCCAGTGCTGTGCTGATTCGCCAGGCGGATATTCCATTGTTAACGGCTCCAGACAATACATTTACGGATGTGGAAGATTACGCCTGGTACAAAGATTATGTGTACACGGCGGTTGAATTTGGACTGATTCCTGAAGTGGATGGTGTGGTGAATCCTGACGAAAAAATCACACGTGGTGAATTTGCCTTCATGGCTGCGACGTTGAAAAACTTCCAACAGTGTCGCCTGGTGGATGAGGATGATGATGGCAATCCTGACTGGTGGGAAATGGACAATAACCGTGACCCGCTTCGACCGGACGCGGAGGAAACTTGCCCTTGTATCGACAATCCCAACCAACAAGATTCTGATGGAGATGGCAGACGAGATGTGTGTGACCTGGACATTGATGGAGACGGGGCTCTAAATCCCATTTGTGTGTTTGATTCGGGTGGTGATTTTAGCCAGGCGCTGTTGGAACAAGCGGGTCCGCAATTAGGGGAACCGGTGGATAACTGTCTCTTCACACCCAATCCGGATCAAGCTGATTTTGATTTGAATGGCGTGGGAGATGTCTGTGAAGTCTGTCCGTGTTTGGACAATCCAAATGCAAATGATACCGATGGAGATGGCACCAAAGATGCCTGTGATATTGATATTGATGGTGATTTGGTCAACAATCCCATGTGTATTTTTGACAACAGTGGACTGCTGGATCAAAGTAAGCTCATTGATAATGAGGACAATTGCATCTTCGATCCCAATTCGAACCAACTGGACACAGACAACAATGGCATTGGAGACGTTTGCCAAGCTCAAGACCTTTGCCCCAACATCCCTGAAGACTTAGATGGGGTGAATGATGTAGATGGCTGCCCTGAATTGAGTGATGATTTTCCCCTCAAAGATCCGGGGGTATATGTTGGCCCTGGACCCCTGTGTGGACTCATCGATTATAAATCTGACTTCATGCCAGGAGATGTCTTCATGACCGCCATCACGGACCTTGAGACGCATTCGATTATTTTTAGTCAGAGCAAGGAACTTACTTATGATTGATAGAAATTTGCACCACTAATCTTACGTTATGATTGCTAAACTTTAGAAAGCCGTAAGTGGGTAGCGGTAAGCGATAAGCAAAACAACCATTTTTAACTCCGCTAAAAATTCATGCAAAAAACTAACCACCCCTCACACAACATGCTGAGCAAACGGCGCGTAATGTGAATAAATAATAACAAAACAATGAAACGGTTTAAAACAATTCTCATCATCGGCATTGCGTTTGTCAGTTGGAATCAGATGACCCATGCCCAATCGGCTGACCCCGAAATTTCTAACCGTTGTTCCGATGCGGGTGATGTAGCGTGTTGTGAGCAATATAATGGAGCCATTGAAGCGGTTGAGAGTGATTGGGAAGCCAGCCTTAATATTTTGACGGGTCAAGAGAGGCCTGCCAGTGAAATGGTGGATGATGCTTATGAAAATCTGAGAACCTACAACTGTTGGCTCGAATACATTTGCCGGAGTGTGCAGTATAGCGGCTATGCACCCATAGAAAGTGGGGTGGCCGGCCTGACCAGTGTGCACTTGGGAGAAGTGCCTGGTTGTCAAGACGCTGAAGACATAACCTTGGGAACAGACTACGCCTCTTTTGTAGACAAGATGCAAAAGGTGCCTCTGTTGGCTACAAACAATACGCGAATCAATTATTTTCCTGCCTGCCAAGCAGGGGTTTCGAACAATGAAAGCGCTGTGAACGTTGTGGCCGTCAACACCAACTTTGAAGCTTGCAAAGCCACCATTGAACGAAAGTTTGGCTGTGATCCCAGCGCTGATGATTTTGAAGCCTGTGCCAATGGCCTGAATCAAAGCACTGCCATTGCCGTGATGGAAACCGCCTTAAAAACGAGTCATGCTGAGCAAAAGGCAAGTGCCTTAGAGAATAAACTCGCGTCAATTGTGACCAAAATGCATGCCATGGAAACCCATCTGACCTATGTTTATAATTTTTTAAGTCAACTGGACCAACGTCTGTATTGTGTGGCCAAAAAATGCACCTAATAAAAGAATAAAAATGAAAAAACAAATCCAAAAAATCATCGGCATGTCCCTGATGTTCACCTTGTTTTTGAATGGTGGAGCCGTGACTTTTGCTCAAGACAATGAAACCCTGACCCTGGCCGAAGAAGCGTGTGCACCTTTGATTCCTAATTATGATGAAGACAAGGAAATTGCTAGCCTCATCGAAAATGCTGAGGCCATTAATTATGAGGTTTATGCCGCTGTTTTCGAGCGATCTCAACTCATTTATCACAGCTATGTGGGGTGCTTGTTTGAGTACGCCGAAAGCACGGTTTATAAAGATGATAAATTCAAGCAACGGGGCATTGTAGAAGCCAACACGCCCAATACCAAGGTGATCGACTGGATGGTGCCTGATCAAGCGTGTTTGGCTCAGACTGAAATCAATCAAATCATCAATGACAGTAGCCCTGAGCAGATGCTAGGACCGGTACTCAAAGCCCACAGTGACTACAGTGCTCATTTGAATGAACTGGGCGAGTCATATTCCAGTCTGGTTTTTTATGTGGGAGACCTTCCCATTCGAGCCACGTCTGACGAGGGCCTTTATGAGCGCACGAGCACCGTGGAACGCATCAATTTGGAGCGTCAAATGGAGATTGATAGTTCTTTAGTGACCATCGACCTGATGTTCAGTTATTTAAAAGAACTTCGCATGGCTTTTGTGATGCATGTGCACTTTCAATGCACCTTAAAAGGGTTGGAAAAATACCGTAAAGCCTTAGAAGAGCTCAGGAATTTGATCGAACCGCTACCCGATCAGTTGAGGGATGCGAGTATCAGTTGAGCCCGAATTCAATGAAAAAAATAAAAATGAATCATTACTAATTTTGAATAAAAACCTAAAAACAATCATCGGTCTAGCTGCTCTAGTCATTTTATGGGGGATGAGTCAAAAAGTGGAAGCGGCTAATTATTGTTTTACGGCTGAGCTTAAAAACACCTATCAACAAACCTATTGTGAGATTGGGAATCATGTGAATGCGGATGGGGATTCACTGAAAGCCGATGAAGAAGTGTTACAAATTGTAGCCGATCAATATGACATCGAACCTGAATTGGTCACGGCTATTTTAGATGACGAGATCTGCAAAAAAATCACTGAAGAAATGGGTGCCGAAGCGGTGAGCAAACTGCCTGAGGCATTGCGCAAAGCCTGTAGTGTTGAAGAGGGCTCCGAAAATGATCAATTTTTTTCTCAAAGCTTTTTGTTTGACGTCCGGGAAAGTTTTGAAAAGGAAAAAGCCCTATTTTTCAACCAAAAGTCTTTAAAAATGAAATTTCAAGCGTCTGAAAAATTTTGGGATGGACAGGTGGGAGGACCACTTGATGCTCGTTTTGATTTGATGGTGGACTTGAATTTGATTGAAATTGTCTTATTTGGAAGCCAGGCAGACTGGATGGGTGATGTTTACCAATTCCCAGCCCCTCCAGGTGAAGAGGAGGATGAGCCAATCCCACTCAATGACTTGATCGATATTGATTTGAACCCCAATCAAGGTCAGGATGTGGAGGAAGAGGAAAAACCGGTTGAATGCGTCCCTCCTGATGATCCTGACGCAGATCCGAATGCCAATCCAGGTAGCCCTTTGTGTGGGAATGGGAGTGTGAATAAAGATTTAGGAGAAACCTGTGATGATGGCAACCGAACATCGGGAGACGGTTGCAATCAATTTTGTGAGATTGAACTGACAGGTTCAAGTGACATCTGTAAAGATCCGGACGCCATCACCTTTAAAAAGCCGGAAAATGCTGGGGGAGATGATAACAATGTCTGTCCCCCCGGAACCGTGCCAAAGAAAGATGATGGATTGAATGTGGGAGACGTGGCTCAAAACCCTGCCTACCCTGGGCCGCATGTGGGCGGAACCCTGAAGGAATTTGGCGAAAGCCAACGGCCCCCTTGCGGACCGGGTGAAAGCCCCATAGAAATCACCGTGCTTGGTGAAAAGAAGATCGCTCTGAATGATGAAGGAGACCCCATCTGCATGCAGACAGAATTTTTGTGCGGTGATTTTGATGGGGCGCGTGATCTACTATTTGGAGACAATTGGGAAGATGATAGTGATCTGGCTGGCTTTGCCACTTCCATCGAGGCTGGATTTTGTGTGGATGTGACTAAAAATAACCGGCCCTTAGCGCCCTACAATTTGAACGAAGGTTGCATTGATTGTCACATCACTGCCATGGCTGACGCATTAGAAGAAGCACTAGCCACCAATGTTTCGCCATTTGAGAACACCTCTGCGGCCTTTGGCTTGAGTAGTAAGTTTGGGCCCAGCTTTTCATTCAACATGATCACTTTAGTCAAACCACGCGTCGAACTGACTGAAACCCTAACCGCTGAGAAGGCTATTGAAGAAGCCAATGACAGCATCAAAAAAATCCTGACAGATGCCAACAAACCCTTAACCTCTGCTGAAAACACTCAAACCAGCACCCAGCAACTTCAAAATGCAAAAACCAGAAATGAGGAAGAACAAAAGGCAATCAATGAAGCCATTAAACACTATCACATTGGCACCAAAGCCATCAGCGATATAGAAATGTTACGCGTGGTGGATTTACTCACTCAAATGAAAAATAGTTTCGCCGCCATGCAGAGCACGTATAACAGCATGGTGGAAGGCACAGCCTTGAATGAAAAAGATTTTTGTAGAGATTTAAATATATAACCACTTTAAAATTTAGAACGCTGAGTGGGAATTCCGTTCTACAAAGCAATAAAAAAAATAAATGAAACCTAAATCATTATTCATCACAGGATTAACTTTTGTTCTACTGATGGGTTTGAATGTGCAAAGTGTGCAAGCGCTTTATTCTCCCACTATTTCTCGCAATGTGTCGGTCATCAAGGAGCACATGCTCAGTTCGCAAAGTGTGAATGGGGCGGGGAGCTTGTTGAGTGCCATTGAAACCATCAAGACCATGAGGGAGGTGGAAGAAGCGCAGGGAGAGGAAACTGGGATATCTGGGCAAGCTAGAGTTGCGCAAGAATTGGTACTGGAGAATACCTACGATGCTGTAATTCAAAACCCTTATGATTCGCTTTTTATGGTCTTCAATTACAATGCATACAACGAACAATTCATCAGCAATTGTTTGCGAGATGAGATCTGGAGCTTGGAAAGCTTGAGAGATGTGGTGGGACAAGAAATGATCCGTTCCTATCTACTATATGATCCTATTCACGGGGGTTTATTGAAGGAGGATTATCTTTATTTAATCAACGAGATTGATCTGTTGCGCAAATATGGTTCGGATCCTAATGCTCCAATTTCTGCTAGAAATCAATCTGGTGAATTGGTGACAGTCTCTTCTAATGAATATTTTTTTGGCATGGAGGCCTCGGCTGAGAATGCCATCAATTTATACACGCGAAAATATTTTCATTCCGATGACACCGGTTGTCCTGATGGCGAGTTTGAGCAGGCCATCAAACAAGTGGTGAATAGTTGGAATAGCATTGCTTCGATTAGCAGTGGCGAAAATGTGATCTGGTCTAATAATGAAGGAAAAACAGATGTTCAAACTGACAATGCCGCCTGGGGGAGTATCTGGGACATGGCGCGGGCCAATGCTCGAGTCAGGGCAAAACAATGGACTGCTGCCAATCAGATCAGTCTGACGATTGCGGGGGAGGAGGGGGCTCAGATTCAGAGTCTGGTGAAAGGGGGCGGCTGGGATAAATTTACAGGGGAAGTGAGCACTCAATTGGAGATTGTTAAAAATATGGTTGGGCCGGTCACCCCACTTTTTGACAAGAGTCTCTGGGAATATGGGGGCTTAGACACCGATAAAACATCTGACTGTGTGATTTATTACCCGGAAAAAAGTAAATTTTATGATTGTGATGATCAGCAACTGGAGGAGCTCAAGCTCTGTAGAAAAGAGGAAGAGATTGCAAAGGCACAAGGAATCAACTGCACTCGCTACGAAAGTTTAGATGAGGTGAGGTCTTTGACGGACTTGCTTAGTGAACAAATTGATGAAAAAGAGGAGAATGAAATCGCTCAAAAGGAAGCTCAAACAGCTATTGTTTATGCCATCACCCTAGACAGTGTGGCCGAGGAAGCCATTAAACAAATGGACAGTGAGCTTTCTGTCATGAACGCCGTGATTGCCCAGGGGTATCAAGAACAAGATAAGGGGGGCTCCAGTATCACTAGTCTAACAAAGGAAGTGTCCTTTGTGGCAAAGTATCAGTGTAGTCAGTGAGGCTCCCTCTAGCTCCACCAAAGGGGGAGGACATGAATGGAATTTGGGATTGAATCACTGGAGTCAATTCGAAGCATTGCCTACAGCAATAGGATTTTAGAACCGTAGAGACGCCGATTCATCGCGTCTAAACCGGAGTTGCCAACCCCACAAAACAATTCCCCTCTAGCAAAGGAGTGCCTGGTAAGGCGGGATGTTTACAGTAGGTTTTTGGAACTTGTGATTTGGAATTTGGTGCTTAGAATTTAGCCTTGGATAAAACTTCATCGCCAAAACTCCCCAGTGAGCGAAAACTGGAGAGTTCGGACGTTTTTTGTTTGTTTTTCAGCCGAAAGTCAAGGGTGGAGAGGGCTGAATAAATGAGGGCTATGCCATCTCATTGTTCATGAATTCTTGCAAAAATTTGTCGGTGATGCGATAGACTCTACCCAATTTAACCGCCTTGAGCTTGCCCATTTTGATGTATTTGAGCACGGTCAGCGGATGGATTTGGAGGAGTTTTGCAATCTGTTCGGTGGTGTAAATCACTGGAGTCACAATCAAGTTTTTATTTTGGTTTAAATTTTTGAGAGGCGGAAAGAAAAATGACTTAATTTAATTAAAACTAGTTCAATTCAATTAAGTTTTATTTATTTTTATTAGTTTTATATTAATTTAATTAGCTTTTCTCAATTCAAATTAGTTTTAACTAAATTTAAACTAATTTAATTAAATCTAGATTAATTCAACTAATCTGAAGCTAGTGTAATTAATTTTAGGTAATCTTGTCAATGTTTATTGTGTTTTATTATGTTTAATTAAATTTCTTTATATGTTTTAATCATATTTTTATGTGGCTTAAAATCGGTTAAAATAAGAATAGAAAGACTAAAGCGTTGTCTAAATGATTTTAAAATGAATGAACTGAAAGAAAAATTCGGGAATCTTACTTCAATCCACTGTAAAAAATGTAATCTAAAGCTTAATGCGCCCGTAAAAAATTTGGAAAAAGAAGGACTGTTAAACGATGGTAAATTCTATGGCGAATTGAAAAAATGCCCTATGATACACTTGAAGGATTTCAGGAATGTCAAACCACCCAAAGGAAATGGCTGTTGTGGTCAAGACGGACTTGATGGGTTGAACACCGAATGCATGAACGGTCACAAAGTGGGTGTAGAAAAGTCAGACTGTTGGATGCCGCACTGTTTTATTTTTGATTCAAAAAAGGTAACCGTTAAAGAATGGAGCTAAGTAAAATCATTATCTTATTCATCGGAGGCCTGCTTTCAGGCCTTTATGGCTCCAGTGTTGGCAGTGGAGGCTTAGTGAGCCTGCCTGTCATTTTGCTCACAGGCCTCCCGATCCATACCGCCATCGCCACTAATCGCTTTGGAGTGGTTTTTTTAGCTTTTTTTAGCACTCTCAGATTTCACAAGTCCAAAAAATTGAAAATGAAGCTCGGCCTTTTGTTTGGTTCATTTGCAGCCTTAGGCTCCTTCATTGGTTCAAATCTAGCCCTAAAAACGAATGAAAATAATCTAAAAATTGTTGTCATCATTTTATTTGTGGTGATTTTTATTTTTTTGATGTTCAAAAATAAATTAGGATTGAATCAGAAAAAATTGACTCATAGGCATTGGATCACTGCTCTAATTTTAACTTTTTTACTTGGCATTTATGGTGGATTTTTTGGCATTGGATTTGGCACTTTTATCACCTTCATCTTCCTTTTAATTGGCATGAATTTCATCAAAAGTGCGGCCATTAGCAGAATGGTTGGTTTATTCATGTCCCTCAGTGCCGCAATTGTATTTGCCTACCACGGTAGCATCCACTACCCTTCCGGCATCGCCTTGGGTATGGGAATGGGCGTGGGCGCTTGGATTGGGGCAGGCATCAGTGTCAAAAAAGGAAATGTCTATGTGCGTGGCTTGTTTTTATTGATTTTAACTGCCAGCATCATCAAATTGATAGTGGATTTACTAGGATGATGACTTAAAATCATAATGTTAAACAAAATAGAACCCATGCTCGAACTTCGTCCTGCCACCATCAAAGATCTAAACACCCTAAAAAAGTGGGATGAACAGCCCCATGTCATTGCTTCGGATCCCAATGACGATTGGCAATGGGAAATTGAACTTCAAAAAAATCCTGAATGGCGCCAGCAGCTCATTGCCGAAGTCAATGGGGTGCCCATTGGTTGTGTACAAATCATTGACCCGGCTCTAGAAGAAACTCATTACTGGGGCGACATTGAAAACAACTTGCGTGCCATCGACATTTGGATTGGCGAAAAGGACTACCTAGGAAAAGGGCATGGGACTCACATCATGAATTTAGTTTTGGATAATATTTTTGATGATGCCCGCACCAAAGCAGTGTTGGTTGATCCCCTGACAAGCAACACCCGGGCTCATCGATTTTATGAAAAACTAGGGTTTAAACGAATGGAACAGCGACAATTTGGATTGGATGATTGCTTTGTTTATCGATTGGAGAGTACTAAATGGACACCCAAAAATCGTGATAAAAATTAAGGTTTATAGTAAAATGAGTTCGTCTACAGTCCATGGGCCAGCCTCAAGAAAGAGTATAAAATTGATTCCCACTAACCTCATTAATAATGAAAGCATTGATTGTACTCATGATGTTTGGAATGATAAGGCCAGCTGAAACTCTCCAAGAAACTCCTGCCATTGAAATCAGTGAGGGTGAAATTGATTCGGAAGAAGTTGTCCACCCAGACCGCATTGCTTGGAATAAAATATTACAATGGCCTGAGGCATGTAATGATGGGGCAAATACACGTTTCACAAGTTATAGCGGCATCACTGAATACAAGGTTAACAAAAATGAATCTGTTGTTTTAGTTGCATGCGAGCTATATGCATATCAGGAAGGCTATAGGCTCTATCACTATAATTCGAATACTCAAGAGGCGACGGAATTAAAAATGACAAGATTTGATGAAGACGACAATGAAGTGGTGAGTGAGGATGGTTTTGGAGGCCTTGCAGATTTGGATGAAAATGGAAACCTGATGATTTTTACCAAATTTGCTGGCCATGCTCAGTGTGGGAGTGTGCTTGACTACCAATGGAATGATGCCAATAAAAAAATGGAACTTATTTCTCAGATTTCAAATTTCGATTGTGATAAACTGATCATGTCAGATGAATGGCCAGTGATTTATGAAATAAACGAATAGTACCATCCTATGAAGTTCACTCCCCCCATCGCTATCCTCGGCTACGGCAATGAAGGCCAGTACGCCCTTAAATTTTTGCGAGAAAAAGGTTATGTGAACATCACCATTTGTGATGAAAAAGAAACCCTTGAAATGCCTGAAGGCATAAAAAAACAACTTGGAAAAGAGGCCTTTAATGATTTGACAAGCTTCAAAACCATCATCAGAAGTCCTGGGGTCCACTACAATTTGGAAAGCATTTTAAAAGCGAAGGAAGAAGGTGCTGTTGTCACCTCTTTGACTGAAATGACCTTGGAAGAAGGGCGGGACAGACTCACTGGCATCACTGGTAGCAATGGAAAAACAACGACCACAGGCATGTTGGATGCCATTTTAACAGCCCATTATGAAGGGAAAATCATTGTGGGAGGAAATGACCGTTCGCCCATTTTGGGTGAGACAATGGAAAGAAGAGATCAGCCTATTTTGATGGAAGTTTCGAGCTTTCAATTTGCTGATCTGCAGATGTCTCCCCACATTGCGGGGGTGCTGAACATCAGCCCCAATCATATGGACTGGCACGAAAACATGGAGGATTATGTGAATGCAAAAGCAAATCTTGTTGCCCATCAAACGGAGGCAGACTGGTGTGTTTTGAATGCCAATGACGAAAATAGCGCCCGATTGGCCGAGCACGCACCGGGTCAGGTTTTTTGGGTGGGGAAAAAAGAGGGGTACAATTGGATCATTT
>JAUHXI010000105.1 GCA_030426875.1 bacterium | reverse complement strand
ACAAAAAAAGAGGTGACATGAGGGGGTAGGGTATTCAATGGGGATTTGAGGGTGGAGATGGGTTGAGGTAAAGAAATTTCAAGAGAAAAATCTCGTGGTCCTTTTTATTTCAAAATAGCATATTATTTATTATTTGTCAATAATATGAGGTTTTTTTACTCAACCCCCTCCATCATCCCAAAAATCCTCCGCACCGTATTCACATTTCGCACCGTCATCTGCTTATAAAGCGTGGTTCCCATCAACTTATTCATCTTACTTTGACCAAATTTGTCCCGATCCACCTTCCACAAAAGCGCCCCAGGCAAATAATGCACCTCATCCACCCCCTCCTTCAACTCCAACTGCTCCATGATTGAAGGATCATCCACCTCCTCCCACAAAAACAGCACATCAGCCTTCATCCGCTTGTCATTTTTCCACTCCTCAGGAATCGCCTGGCAAACCACTTCCACCTCCTTAAAACCTCGAATCAGCACCTTAATCTTCAAATCGAACTCCTTTTGAATCACTCTTTCCAATTGAGCAGAAAGGGTTTTCTTATTTTTTTCCTCACACTCAAAAACAACATTCCCAGTGTTGATATAGGTGGATACGGATTCCATGCCCGCTGCCTCAAAACCCTGCTTGAGCTGCTTCATTTTAACCTTATTATTCCCCCCAACATTAATGCCTCGCAGCAAAGCGACAAATGTATATTTTTTCATGACTTGTACAATTTTAAATTTTAAGTTCCAAATTTTAAAACGCTCAGAAGCTGAAATAAGGCATTGACGCTTTCGCTCGCACCCCACATTCTAATCATACAATGAAGCCATTTAAAATTAAAAACTTAAAATATAAAATGGATCACTAGATGTTTACCTTGAATCAATCCCATAAAAAAATCTAAAATCATTCCAAACCCTATAAATAAGTGTTGATTTCCCGGTAAGGCTAGGGGCCTGGTGAGAAACGAGCGGGTAAAACATTGAATAAAGGAAATAAAGATGATTCCACCTCGTGTTCTCCCCAGCCGTTTTTGCTTCGTTTTTGCGGTCAAAAATGAAGAAAAGAAAAAAACAAACAAAAAAAGAGGTGACATGGAGGGCTAAGGCATTACAGTGGGAGTTGAGGTTGAGGTGAAGAAGGTTTCAAACTAAACATCTGCTGATCCCTTAAAATTAAAAAGCGTTGCCTATTTTTGGTACCATTTCTTTATAAAATATGCTAGAATTGTCGCACATCTTAAACAAATAAAAAAATGAAACACATGATCACCTCACAAGCAACACACGGGATTCAAAGCATCCTTATCCCCACCGTCATCGACAAAACTCCCACCGGAGAGCGCGCTTACGACATCTACTCCCGCCTTTTAGAAGAGCGGATTATTTTTTTAGGCACGGACTTCAACTCCGACATGGCCAACTCCATTGTTGCCCAACTCCTCTTCCTTGAAAAACAAGACTCCAAAAAAGACATCACTATTTATGTGAATTCCCCCGGTGGTTCTGTAACGGCCATGTTCGCCATCTATGACACCATGCAGTTGGTTAAGTGCGATGTTTCCACCGTTTGTGTGGGGATGGCCGCTTCAGCTGGTTCCATTATTTTGATGGGCGGAACTAAAGGGAAGCGTTATATTCTTCCTCATGCAGAAGTCATGATTCATCAGCCGTTGGGAGGTGCTCAAGGGCAAGCGTCAGACATCGGTATTCAGGCGGAGCACATCCTGCAAACCAAAGACATGCTCAATCAAATCGTGGCCAAGCATTCGGGTCAGCCCCTTAAAAAGGTTGAAAAAGACATGGACCGCGATAATTTTTTGCGAGCCAAAGAAGCCCTTAAATATGGCCTGATTGATCATATTATTGGTAATGTGGATGAGATTACGGTTCCTAGTAGGCGCTTTGTGGATCATGGGCGGTAGTGGCAGAGCTTTTATCACATAACCAATCAAAATATCCCTATTTTAGATCCCATTTTTAGCTTTTTCAAAATTTATTTTGAATTCACTCTGCTTATAATAGAGTTTATAGTGGAATTTAATCTTTACCTTGGGATGGGAGTTGCCTTATTTCTTTTATTGTTGATTTTTGCCTCCCTTCGATCTCGAAAAAAGTTAAAATATATTTCTGTATCACTTCTGAGTGTCTTTGTGATTTTGATTGGAATTTTAGCACAATCCTATGCTACAGAATGGCATAGAGAAATTTATGTGATGCAAGGCGGTTTTTATCAATTGGGTGATGAAATCATTCCTGCGACTAAAGATTATCAGGTGGCCGGTGAGTCTATCGAAATTTTTGTTTATCCTGATGTGGAAATTGTCGAAAAAATACACAGGAAGCATGGTCCATATAATATTGCGTTCATTTTTGAAGACGATTATGAAACAAATAAGAACATTTGGATTTATGATTTAAAAATGCATTCCAATCTTGGACGAGATTTCCCTATTTCTGAAAATTTTCCAATTGCCATTGAGCCCGATTGGAATAATTTATCGGCTGTATATGGCTATAGCTACGATTTAGAAAAGGCGTTTGACTTTGACTTTGAGAAGGCTGAGGAGATCACTATTTTTCTTGAGGTAGGAATTGAAAAAGAGAATGCCTTAGAAAGAGAGAATATCACCTTAAAATTAGTACCGATCTTAGATCAAGGAAAGGCGATTAATTTTTCCGGAGTATGATTAATGATTAACTCCCTGTGTTCTGATTTTTATTATCAATAGACCCGGTGTTTTTTTTAATTCTAATTTTAAAAAAAACCGCAGTTCAATTCATTGGATTTGAAAGCTGCGGTTTTTTGATTGAAGTTTTTACCCTCAATTGACCACTTCCTTTCGTTTTAAAGGCAACACACCACTCATGTCTCCAATCACATTCACCAAATCCTTGTCATTGGGCAGAACGATTTTGGTGTTTTGGCCGAGGGTTTTTTCTAGTGTTCGAAGTCGCTCCAGAAGTTGAGCGTTCCCCACAAAGTACTTGTCTGCGGCTTCATTCACCAATTTGATGGCAGCAGCTTCTCCTTCGGCTCTTAAGATTTGACCTTGCTTCACCCCTTCGGCCCGCTTGATTTCGGCCCGTTTTTCACCATCTGCCACGGTTTCACGGGCAGTGGCAAAATCGATAGCGGCGATTTTCTCATTTTCGGCTTTCACGACTTTATTCATGGTGTCTTGAACGTCATTAGGAGGGTCGATTTCTTTAATTTCAGTCCGTACAATGTCCAAACCCCATAGCTTGGTTTCTTCAGACAGGATTCTTAGAAGTTCAGTGTTGATCTTGCCCCGCTCGCTGTTGGCTGATTTTAAGGTCAGGGTTCCAATGATATTTCTGAGCGTGGTTCGAGCCAGGTTTACAATCTGTAGCTGATAATTAGACACGTTGTATTGAGAGTTTTTAATACTCCCTTCATCGGATCGGATTTTAAAATAGATTTGAGCATCCACCCGAGCATTCAAATTGTCATTGGTGATGATTTCCTGGGGTTGAGCATCCACCATTTGCTCGGTGACGTTGACCCGGTACATCTTTTCGATGAAGGGAATGATGATGTGTAGGCCTGGTTTGGCAAAACGAACGTACTTACCAAAGCGCTCTATGAGGCCACGGTGGGTGGGGCGCACGATGCGAACTCCCATTAAAATGATGACCAGTATGACAAAGCCGATTATGTATGCAAGTGTTTTGCTCATTGTGTTTTATTAGTTGATAAGGAGGGGTTTTATTATAGTGGAAGGGATGTGATTCGCAAAGCTAATTTTGAATAGACATTAAAAAAAAGAAATGACAACGCTTTACTGAATAGTTAATGTATTTCCATTTCCATTTATTCTAAATCAGCCTTCATTTTTAGAGTGAATCAGATTTTTTCATTCAATCTTTTAAACGCTTGATTTAAGATGCCATTTTTAATTGGTCCTCAGGTTCTGTTTTGGATCTGGGTCTATAATGATTTGTGGCAACTTGATGTCTTAGCCTTAGTATTCCAGGTCTGTCTACATTTCCCAACGCCTCTAGAATAGTTTTTTTTAACTCGTATAAATCTTCATAACAGTTAGCAGGTGAATCAGTGTTGTCTGTAGTTGAATCGGTTGTGCTTGTGGTGGCTTCAGGCTCTATTTCCCATTCATCTTGAGAGGCTGCTTGCCTCAGCACCGCTTCGATTTCAATCAGTGGTTCAAGGTTTGTCTCCGTTGCTACTTTTACTTGAGTCGATAGTTGCTCTTTTTTTTGCTCAATTTCATCCATTTTCAAAGTCTTTCTCACTCTTTCCCTTGAAAATTCAGCCACTGCCTCAAATGCTTCTTGAAGCTTTCTATATCGCCCCTTCAACTCCTGGTTCGCCGCTTCATATAACTGAATATAACCATTGAAATGACTCAGCACCTGATTCATTTTTTGATATACCCCCACGCTTCCACCCCTTGAGTCTGCTTCATAGAGTTGTGCCAATTTTTTTGCTGTTTTTGCTGCCAATTCATCTAATTGTTGTAGGAGGTGGGCTCTAAAAAGACTGTCCACATTGAATGCGCGGCGCACGGTAGCTTTTAAGCCTCTTTCGTCGAGTTCAGATTTTGGCTCATTAGCAATGCTATTAAGCCGTCGCTCAGAATCAAAATTGCCAATGCTTAGGGCGGTTCCAGTTTCGCTATTATCAAAAGGCTTGAAGCCGATTAAAAGTATTTCATATCTACCTCTTAATGAAGACTGGTCAGCCATTGTAATACTTTCCATCGTATTTATTCCTACACTTCCCTCTGCTGTTGGAATTCTAGTGTTCATTAGGCTTTTTGTGTGAAATACACCTCTATTATATATTTTAACAATTTTTATTATATTTGTCAACAAATATCACAACTCTCTCCATGCTCATTTTATCATAAAAAAGCTGTTTTAAGGTGACTTTTGAAAAAATTTATCAAATATCACTCAAAAATAAAATTAGGCTTCCTCATATATTGCTTTATAGGTTTCATAGACATGCATTTTTTGCTACAATCCACCCATGTTTAAACTACAAAAAAACTCAAAAAAAGCCCGACGTGGGGTTTTAAAAACCGCTCATGGTGACATCCAAACTCCTTTTTTTATGACCATCGGGACGGTAGGAGCCATCAAAGGTCTCATCCCTTCGGAAGTGGGGGATTTGGGGGGTCAGGTCATCCTCTCAAATACTTACCACCTTCATTTACGCCCAGGCGAAGATGTGGTTCGAAAAGCAGGAGGGCTCCACAAGTTCATGAATTTGGATGGTCCTATTTTGACTGATAGTGGGGGATTCCAGGTTTTTTCCCTCTCTGGCATTCGAAAGTTGTCTGAAGAAGGGGTAGAATTTCAATCCCATTTGAATGGTGAGCGGATTTTTTTGACCCCCGAAAAAGCCATCGAGATTCAAATGAAATTGGGCAGTGATATCATGATGGTGTTGGATGAATGCCCCGCAGCCGATAAGGACCGGGCTTATGTAGAAAGGTCTCTGGAATTGACAACGCGATGGGCTAAGCGGTGTAAGGAGGCCATGAAAAT
>JAUHXI010000104.1 GCA_030426875.1 bacterium | reverse complement strand
TAAGGTTTTATCAGAAAGAGTTTTATGCGCCTCAACAATTTCATGGAACTTTCTCACTTCCGACTCATCCCCTGAATCAGGATGATATTTTTTAGCCAACTCAAAATAAGCTTTTTTTATTTCATCCTCGTTAGCCACTTGTTTAAGGCCTAAAGTTTGGTAATGGTTTTTCATTTTTAGGGATGAAATGTAGAGATGTTAGACAAGTTCCGAACATTAGAATTGCGCAATGAATCTCAAATCATTTTCAAAGAGTAAGCGAAGATGATTGACTCGGTATTTGATCATCACCATGCGGTCCAACCCCATGCCAAAGGCAAAGCCTGTGAGTTTTTTGGAGTCATAGCCCACATTTTCTAGCACCTGGGGGTGCACCATGCCAGCACCGGAAATTTCAAGCCAACCACACTGCTTACAAAGTCGACATGGCGTTTTATCTGGAAGCTTGCCCACTCCACCACAAATAGGACAGGTACAATCGATTTCTAAACCGGGTTCAACGAAGGGAAAATAGCTGGTGCGGAAACGAGTTTTGATCGAAGCGTCTTCAAAAATCTGTTGCAAGGCCTGGGTCATCACCGCTTTTAGATTGGCGATGGAGATGTTTTCGCCGACCATTAATCCTTCACATTGGTGGAACATGGGTGAATGGGTGGCGTCGCTGTCTTTTCGAAAGGTTTTGCCCATGCTCACAATGCGGATGGGAGGTTCATTCGCTTCCATGTATCGGATTTGGACAGGGGACGTTTGGGTGCGAAGTACGGAATCTTTTAAATTCTTCAACCAAAAGGTGTCTTGCATGTCTCTGGCTGGATGATCAGCAGGAATATTGAGTTGATTAAAATTATAATGTTCGGTTTCTAAGTCAGGCCCCTCAGCAACTTGAAAGCCCATGCGACCAAAAATGATTTCCAGGTCGTCGATGAATTTAGAAATGAGATGGCGGTGCCCCACACGTGGTTTTTTACCGGGAACCGTGATGTCCATCCACTCAGTATCTGCAATTTGATCCATCATCGCCCCTTCGAGCTCGGCAAACTTAGCATGAACAGCTGTTTCAAGTTCAATTTTAGTCATGTTCGCCAACTTTCCGACCGTTCTTTTTTCGTCATCGGAGAGATCCTTGAGACCGCGCATGATTTCGCTAAAAGGTCCTTTTCGACCTAAATATTTGATTTCTAAGTCACGCACCTCCTCTTCTGTTTTAGCAGATGCAAGGGCGCTGAGAACGTCTTTTTTGAGGGATTTGATTTTGCTTTGCATGAAGATAAGTTAATCGGAGCTTATAATAACAAATAAAGCCAAGGGTGATAAGTAGAATTAATCCCGCTATCTATTAAAAGGATCAGTAGATTTCTAGTTTGAACAAATTCCATAAAAAAATCTAAAATCATTCAAAACCCTATAAATAAGTGTTGATTTCCCGGTAAGGCTAGGGGTTTGGGGAGAAACGAGCGGGTAAAACAATGAATAAAGGAAATAAAAATGATTCCGCGTCGTGTTCTCCCCAGCCGTTTTTGCTTCGTTTTTGCGGTCAAAAATGAAGCAAAGAAAAAAACAAACAAAAAAAGAGGTGACATGGAGGGCTAAGGCATTACAGTGGGAGTTGAGGTTGAGGTTGAAGTGAAGAAAATTTCAAACTAAAAATCTACTGATCCTATTAAAATAAACCAATTCCCGGTAATTGTATAAAAGTAACACTAAATTTGACATTAAATATAACATTATATATGCTATAAATAGTAACATTAAATTAATCAAAATGACTGCCATTGTTCAACCCGTCACCGTCACTGACATGCGTCGAGACCCTAAAGCTCTGCTCAAACGTGTAGAGAAAGAACAGGTTGTACCCATACTGGTTCACTCAAAAATCTCTGCTGCAGTGGTCTCAGTAGAAGAACTCAATCGACTTCATGAAACCATTAAAGAGTTGAAACATGACATGTTTGTGCAAGAGACTTTGGAGTCAGTGAAGGATTATGAGGAAAATGGAGGCATTGGACCTTTTGATGAAGTCGATGATTTTATGAATGCCTTAGAATTAGACTAAAAAATGAAGATAACAATAGATGCAACGCATTATTTTAAACAGCGAATGAAAAAGCTTGCAAAAAAAAGACCAAGTACCCAGGCTTTATTAAGAAGTGCTATGATTTTACTCACCCAAAATGAGTATCCACCACAATCATTAAAAATACATAAACTTAAAGGAGAATTAAGTAATTTATATGCCTTTTCCCTCACCTATAACTTACGCGTCACTTTCATGAGGCAAAAAAATAAAATCATCCTCACCAACATTGGCTCGCATGGTGAGGTTTATTAAAAATGAGTGAAAAAAGTTAGTCAAAACACAATTCATTATATTCAAGCTGAGTTGTCAGGGGATTTTTAATTCCCAAGCCTTCATTTTCTGGCTGGCCAATAGTTCTTAAAATTGGATAAGTATATTCTCTTTCTGCATAAACGCTTTCAATTGCATCACATGTCAGTGCTTTCAATTTTTGATTCGTTTGATAAATAAAAAATAAACATAAAAGGCTTACAGTAAATGCAATAAATGCAAGGATATAGGCATATTTTTTCATATTATTTCAATTTTAAATCACTCCACCCGCTCAATCTTAGCCCCCAACGATCTGAGTTTTTCCTCAAACTTTGCGTAGCCTCGATCGATGTAGTAAATGTCGGTGATTTCACTTTGCCCCTCGGCTGCCAAGGCTGCGAGCACCACGGCTGCACCGGCCCGTAAGTCCCAACTAGCCACCGTGGCGGCTTTAAGTTGGACAGGGCCTGCAAATTCCGCTCGATAAGGACTGAGGGTGCGGGGCTGAAGGCCCATTTTTTCCAATTCATGCAAATACTGAAGTCGACCTTCAAATAAGGTTTCAAAAATGGAACTCGTCCCCTCGGCCTTCGTTAAAAGCGTGGCAAATGGGGCTTGCAAGTCCGTGGGGAAGCTCGGGAAGATAGCGGTTTTGAGCGTAATGGCTTTCAAATGATTTGAAGGAAAGACCGTCACATAATCGTCACCCAGTTCAAATTGAACCCCCACTTCTCTGAGCTTCTGCCAAAAAACATCCAAATGATGCGGGCGAATGTCCTGAACCGTCACTTCGCCACCTGTAATGGCTGCTGCAATGACCAGCGTTCCTGCCTCCAAATAATCGGAAGTCACCCGGTGCTCCGCACCATGCAGCTTGTCCACGCCCTCAATATGAAGGGTGTGATTGCCGATCCCCGAAATTTTAGCCCCCATGGCATTGAGAAAATGGCAAAGGTCTTGAACATGCGGTTCCGAAGCCGCCAAACGAATGGTTGTTTGACCAGCGGCGATAATAGCATTCTCAGTGCCTGTCACGCTCGCCTCAGTCATCGTAAAGTCACAACCAACAAGCTGATCCGTTTTTAAATGAAGGAACTCATCACTGGCCAACACATGAGCACCCAACGCCTTAAAAGCATCCAAATGAGCATCAATCGGACGCTTGCCAATCACGCACCCCCCCGGAAAAGCCAATCTAACCTCTTTATTACGCACTAAAAGAGGTGAAAGCAGTAAGCTGGACCCTCGCAACTTGCTCACCAAAGCATGCTCCACTTCAATGTTTTTTACCGTTTTTGCCAAGATTTTAAAGCAATCCCCGTCATAATGGGTTTCAACCCCGACCGCTTGGAGTATTTTAGAAAAAACAGCAACATCTGCAATGTCTGGCACATTGGTCAAAACCACTTCTTCATCGGTCAAAAGCGCGGCAGCAATAATGGGGAGGGCTGCATTTTTGGAACCACCTACTTTGACCATACCTTTTAATTTTTGCCCCCCCGTGACAAGAAAGCGGTGAGTGTGCATATTGATTCTAAATTTTAAATTCTAATTTTTCTTGAACAATTTCGGCTTTTTTAATGATAACAGAGTTTATTTGTAATAAAAAAGTGATTTGTTCAATTCATTAATTTCGGCTGCTTTTTAATCATGTGTCCAATGACAAAGGGGAAGCTCATTGTGGTGATCAAGGCCATCACGACGAGACTAGAATATAATTCTATAGGAATGATGCCAATTCGGAAAGCGATCATGGCTAGGGCTAATTCGATTGCTCCCCGGCTGTTCATGGCCCATCCGATTAAATGAAGCTGCTTCCACCTGAGTGTCGTGAAAATCTTGGCCACAAACACGCCCAAAAATTTACCTCCCATAGCAATTGCTAAAATAAGCATGAACAACTTAGGGCTCACTAGCAAAGTTTTGTAATCAAAGCTTAGCCCCATTGAAACAAAGAAGAAAGGAATGATTAAGGTGGATGCAATCTTTTCGATTTTTTTAGGCGAGTGAGATTTGTGATGAATCTTTTTCCGGAACAAAACCCCAACCAAGTAAGCTAAAATCACTCCCGCCAAAAGAATATTCTCTTTCGGATAAGACTCTTGCAACAAGAATGTGATGAAAATGAACAAGCCCAAGCCTAAGATGTCATCTATTAGTCCTGCTTCCATCAACAACGTACCGACTTTAGTTTTCAACTTATTCAGATCAAGTAAAACCTTTGCTTGAGTGGCTTCGGCTGAAATACTCAGACACACACCCATTACAAAAGCCACAAGTAAGCCATAGCCCAGAAACCACATGGTTAGAAAACCAATGATAAATGGAAATAAAATTCCAAAAAAAGCGATGAGTGAAGCGTCCTTGAGTTCAAGCAAAAGGAGTTGGGAGTTGGTTTCAAAACCAGCGAAAAACATGAGCATCAATAAGCCCACATCTCCCAAATGAACGATTAAGTTCATGTCCGCCATGGTCATTAAATCTTTAAAATAGGGCATGCCTAAAAATAAGCCTCCAATGATCAAGGCCACAACTTGTGGTAACTTGACCCATTTGGCTGCATGGGTGAATGCATGACTGATCAACGGTATTCCTATTAGAATAATGATGGTGTGCATTTTTGTTTTGTTTTGGGTGGTGATACACGCTTTAGTTTACGCGGCGCTACACCACACGGCAATGCCAATTAATTGTTATTTGGTGTGATGATTTAGACTGTTTGTGCTAGGATGCAAATTGTTGACTCATTTTTCAGTAAATGAATGTTTTAACTTATTACCTAGTCCTTTAAAAATGAAAAAACACCTACTCTCCTTTCTTAAAGGCGTGGGCATTGGGGCAGCCAATATTGTTCCCGGTGTTTCTGGCGGAACCATTGCATTGATCACTGGAATTTTTGAGCGACTCATCAACGCCATTAAATCCTTTGACCTGACGGCGATTAAATTATTTTTTACAGGTAAATTCAGAGCATTCGCAAAACACACCGACCTTCTATTTGTCACTTTGATATTTGGCGGAGCAGGACTCGGAATTTACGGCTTAGCATTCGTACTGGAACCACTACTAGAGACCCGGCCAGTGTATGTCTGGTCCTTCTTTTTTGGCTTGATTCTAGCCTCGGTTTATTTTGTAGGAAGAACGGTTAAAAGATGGAGTATGGGAACGGTCATCAGCTTTATTTTGGGTGCAGTGATCGCTATTTCGGTGACGACTTTAATAGACCCAGCAGCAGAAAATATAGGGCTGTGGTACTTATTTCTGTGTGGAATTGCCGCCATGTGCAGTATGATTTTGCCGGGCTTA
>JAUHXI010000103.1 GCA_030426875.1 bacterium | reverse complement strand
TAGCAACTAAAAATATCTTGAATCATCTAGTAACCCTTATTTTTAAAGGGCAAAAGCTGAATAGTAGGGGTTAGTAAAATTATCTGCTATACTTAAAAAAGTTATTTAAAAATCACGAAAACCTTATTTTGAAATCAAGCAAAAAAGCTATAAAAATCAGTGCAGCACTTATTATTGGAATTTTGAGTTTAGTATATTTTGCCACCTTTTTCAGCTACGATATGCTCGACCTTAAATCACTCATTACTTTTTCATTATTTTTAGTTCTTACTTTAGCTTACATCTACAGTATATGGTTCATGTTAAAAGATGTAAGGCTGGGTGAGAAAGCGCAACTATTTATTATTGTGCTTAACGTACTTGTTGTACTCTTTATTGTTTTTTTCTTTAATGACGTAAATGGTTTGGAATTACTCCAAGACGCACTTTATTACCAGTTTGGAATCGGAATACGATACGTTCAAAGTCGCCTATTTATAGTGTTAGTGCCCGCCTTGATTGGTTACATTTTTGGATTGATGGGACACATCATGCTTAAAAAAATTCATAATGCAAAAAAACCTCTACCACTCGGTTCTTGTAAGTGTGCTCAAGGGGCTTAAGCTTGATTTATTTTTCTTAAATCAACAGAAAAAAACCATTTGAAGCAACAGAGAACATGAAATTTTGAATGAAATCTATTGAATTTCAATCAAAAAGATAGATAATAGAGATAGAAAATAAAACATAAAAATGATCTTCGACGCCTCATCAGAATTAGCACTTGAGAACAAAGCATACCAACAGGCTTTGGAGCTTTTTGTGTGGCAGAATTTTCAGTTGGACATGCCAAAAAAAGACCTGACCACCAGAACCTTTGTGGGCCGGGCCAGTCAAAATGTCAAAGCCATTGTGGTGGCCAAAGAAGAGGGAATTTTAGCGGGTATGCAAGAGGTGGAATGGTTTTTGAATCTTCTGGATTTAGAAATTTTAGAATCAAAAGAGGACGGGGTTCGACTCGAAAAAGGAGAACTTGTTATGGAGATCCAAGGCAGGGCCTCCATGATTTTAGCTGCAGAAAGGACGCTGCTGAACACCCTTCAGCGCATGTCTGGCATTGCCACTAAGACCAAACGCCTTTCTATTAAGCTCATGCCCGAAATCACCTTGCTTGCCACTCGTAAAACCCTCTGGGGCCCGCTGGACAAACGAGCTGTGGCAGTGGGAGGCGGGGGAACACACCGTTTGAATCTAGAGGATGCCATTTTAGTCAAAGAAAATCACATCACGCTGGCTAAAAATTTTAAGCGTAGTCTAAAGGCAGCTTTTAAACAACTCTCCAAAACCCGTTTTGTAGAAGTCGAGCTGGAATCAGAAGCTCAAGTGATGGAATTTTTAGACATTCATCACGCATTGCAAAAATTTACCAAGGACCACGAGAATTTGGTGGTGATGCTCGATAATTTTAAACCCGCTCAAATTGCCACCGTGATCACTCCTTTAAAAAAAGCTGGGCTTCAGGTTGAATTGTCTGGGGGGATCAATGAAAAAAATATTATTCATTATAATATTGTAGGGGTGGATGCCATTTCATCCAGCAGCTTGACCATGTCTGCACCCGGATTGGATTTGAGTCTGCTCCTGGACAATGGAAGTTAAACATTCAAAACACCCATCCAAACCTCCTCCACTGCCTTCACTGTTTTACTCAATTCATACTTCTCTGTGGCTATTTTTTTAGCATTTTTGCCCATTTTTTTCATCCTCTCATGATTTCCTAGACAGGTTATGATGGCTTGAGCCAATTCTTCCGCATTTTTAGGGGGAATCAAGTGGCCAGTTTCCCCTTCTATCACACTCTCAACGGGGCCGCCATGGTTGGTGGCGATCACAACTTTGCCCATCGCCATGGCTTCAATGATGGTCCGTCCAAAAGGCTCAGGGTCTGTACTGCAATGAATGAGCAGGCTCAACTGGCTGATTTCTTTGAAAATGGGGGAGCGATGCCCTCTAAAAATAACTGTTTTTTCCAAATTTTTTGTTTGAACCATGGTTTTAAGTTCCTCAGAATACTGCACATTGTCTTCATCCAGCTGATTGGGCTCCCCAATGATAAAAAACTGGATGCCTGGATTTTTTTTTGCTACTTTTTCAGCTGCCTCAACAAAATACCGTTGACCTTTCCAGCGGTCGATTCTGCCAACAATACCAACAACCGGGGGGGGCATGATGTGGTCGGAAAGCCATTCTTTTTCAATGAGCGTGAGGTCAATCCCATTCAAAAAACGACCCAATTTAGGCTTAAATTTTGCTGGAATTTGTTTATCGACATGATTTTTAACCGCATCTGAACAGCATAAAATCCTTTTGGGAAATTTAGAGAAATAGCGTATCAACTTGCCAGGAAAAGTGAAATCATGTAAAAACCAGACCACTTTAACTCTCAAGCCGTTTGCAGCCAATGAACCCACAATGTGAGCACGAACCGAGTTGGTTTGCAGGAGTTGAATTTTATTTTTTTTAAGGATTTTCCTAAGCCTTCTAATGCCAGCAAAAATACTAAAAATGTTTTTAAGTCGGAGTTGAGGCACATTCAATTCAACATCCCGTATTCCAGAAAGCAACTCTTTTTTATAGTTAGGATTTTTACCATGGGCGACCCACAGCTCAAATGTCTCAAGATCCACCTGATTGGCTAAATCAAGTGCAAAACGCTCAGCTCCACCAATGAAGCTAGCGGGATCAAGGAGTAGAATCCTTTTTTTTGGATCAGTTTTTGTCACATTATAGGCTTAAAATCCACTTTATTCTAGGCTCCTACGAGCTAAAAAGTAAAGTGGAATTGATTGTGAATTCGATTTCATTCCATTATCCTAATGTCGCGTTAATTTATTCAACTGTTTCAAAACTAGCAACTTAAATGGATCCATTTCAGAATGAAATCAATGAGATTCAACCCCGCAAACACAGCGTTTTTTATAAATTAGTGGCAATTGTGGTAGCCTTAGGCCTCATCCTTCTTTCAATCCAAGCCTATTTTTACCTTATTCGGCCCGAACCGGTCAATATTCCAACGTTGGATGATGTCAGAGTATTTTTAGAACTGGGTTTAGAGGCTCCTTTTTCCTCCCATGATCCTGAAGAAGTTAGAGAAGTGGTGGAATCCATCCGTCAAAACATCAAGCCCGTAGCTAACTTTATAGCCGCTGAATCATGCGGAGAGTCAGATCGTTTGTGTCAAAGTAAAGCCCTCTTTTATTTTGTGAGAGACGAAATTCAGTATGTGGCAGATGAACAATTTCATGATCAACTTGAAAACCCTTTGACCGTTTTAAAAACCGGCGGAGCCGACTGCGAAGACATGTCAGTCCTGTTGATCGCTCTGCAAAAAGCAATTGGAAATCAGACTAATTTGGTTTTTGTGCCCGGTCATGCCTTTGCTCAAGTTAGCATTCCTGATTATAAAAATGGCGAGTGGATCCATATGGATGCTACATGTGATAGCTGCCAATTTGGTGAGCTTTCCAACTCAGTTGTGCTGCAAGAGCGACAGATTTTTGAAATTTAAGAGCCCATCTAGAATTATCCCACTGTCGAACCAATATAAAAGAAAGGTAGCATCACCGCCATTAAAATTGAGCCCACTAGGGCGGCCACAAAAAATATCATCACAGGTTCAATTAGAGTCGAAATATTGCGCAGAGAATACTCAATGCTTTTGTGATAATTCTTTTTGATTTTTTCAAACATATTTCCAATATTCCCCGTGCTTTCTCCAATGTGAATCAGCTGAGCCATTTGCAAAGGAAATAAGGGGTGTTCTTTAAATTTTTGAGAGCGAATGTCTTCCAAGCCCATCATTTGACTCACCTCCTGACCCATCACCACTCCCTTTCGAATATCCTCCAAGGCTTTTTGATAATGCAAATTGTTGATGGTTTTTCGAGTGATTTTAAAGGCGTCGGTGATCAAAACCCCACTTTTCATCAGCATGGCCATGCTTGAAGCGATCATCATGATATTTTTCTCCTTATTAATACGACCCGCCATAGGAATCAAGTTCACTATATTTTCACCCAAAAGCCGCCCGATTCGAGACTTGCTGAATAATAAATAAAGTAAAAGCAGTCCAACGACAGAGCCTGATAATAAAATCGGCCATTGTTCGACCACAAAATCACTGATATCAATCACGGTTTGAGTCAATCCAGGCAATTCAACTCTGGCTTGCTCATACATCGTAGCGATCTTTGGGATCACAAAGATCATCATGCCCACCACCAAGGTGATGGCTAAAAAGAGCAGGATAATAGGGTAAACCATGGCACCAGTCACCTTCCGGTGAAAGTCTTGACTGGATTCAATCTCTTCCACCAGTTCCAAGAGCACTTCTTTTAAATTCCCACTGGCCTCGGCAGCCTCAACTAAGGCGGACTGCATTTTAGGGAAAACATGGGGAAAAAGTTCCATCGACTCCGCCAAGCTCAAGCCCGCATTGATGTCATGAATCATCTGAGCATACATCTTTTTAACCACCTTATTCCGCTCCTGAGCTTGAATGAGTGAGAGTGAATCAATTAGTGTGACCCCAGAACCGACTAGGGTAGAAAGTTCGTCATAAAATGAGAGCCGAGCTTTAATGCTAAATTTTAAATGACGCAATGTAAAGGGAAGCTTCCTGTTTTTTAGACGCTCCTCTTTTTCAAAACGTTTTCGCGTCTGCTCATCCAAAATCTGACTCGCATCAATCGGTTTTGATGCCTGATGGTGAACGCCTAAAACACCCGATTTATTTTCTATTTTTTTAACCGACTCACCAGGCTTTACCTCTTCATTTTTGGGTTTTGAGGCAAACATCAACTCTAGGTTGAACCAAAAATCGGAGAAACTGTCTTTGATTTTCTTGCCAATGCTCATTGTTGACGGTTTATTTTTTATTGCAGTTGAACATTTTCAGTCTCTTGACCATCAGTCACAGTTAGAATTACTGCATCCAAAAATTTTTCATTGTCCAAGAGAAAATGCTCTTTAGCGTACGGAGCCTCAATCACTAATTCATACTCATTGCCGCTTTCAATCTGAACGGTGTGTTTTAAATTGTAACGATTGAGGTTAAAGTGAATGAGGCGGATCACATTGGATGTATCGCTCTCGGACTTCAATTGAAAGGCCCACTCCAACTTTTTTGAGGATTGAAATTCAACGCAATGCAGCTCTTGTTCACTCAGGGTTGTGACTTCTAAAGGGTTGCCTTTATCATCATTACGATGTAATTCCACCTCACCCTCTACGTCGGAGACAGACAATCCAACCGCATTTACTTCACAACCATCAGGGCTCATGCCTTCATAATTGAGGGTTAAATTGGACCCCTTAGCCTGGCTTTTCACCACCAGAAAGTCACTTTCAAAATGAATTATATTTTGTTGATAGTCATCATTCAGCACCTCTAATTCCAGCTGCTTAATCAAATCTTTAATCACTCCAGCCGTTTCTTTAACTCGAATTTTTTCAGCCAAGCCATTAAAGCTAACCACCACCGTCACCGACATGATGGCCATGATGGAAATCACAACCATGAGTTCTAGAAGCGTGAAGCCGTTATTGTTTAGGTGTTTATTTTTGATGATTGCTTACTTTATACACTGATTTCAATAGAGGTTTGGAAGTGGACATTTAAGTCATTGCCC
>JAUHXI010000102.1 GCA_030426875.1 bacterium | reverse complement strand
CGGAAAATACTCGCCCCACTCCCCGGTCGAGGTCATGTGTTCGATGATTTTGGGCACCATTTCATTATATTCTTCCTCTGAATATTGTTTGTTGAGGATGCAGAATTTTTGACCTTGAAGCCCAAAGCAACCAAATAAATTAGCCGTCTGAAAGCAGCAATTAGTGTAAGTCAGATTTTTATGATCTCCCAAACACTGCAAGCAAAAGCGAAGATTGTAGCTATTTTGACCGACATTATTTGACTCATAGCAAATCTCAATGTCCCCCACCTCATCGCAATCCATCACGTCTTTGCAAGGCATAAACGTTTGAGTCACGTATTTTCCATCCCAAATCCCTCGGGAGTCAAAACATTGCTCAGCGTTTTTACAATTGATCAAATAATTCCCAGTGCAATTTTCATTTTTGATGCCGACCATGTAGCGCTGAGGGAACTGGAGACGGAAGGCATCAAATTTTTTCTTCGCCTCCTCTAAAACCTTGCGACTTTTGAGGGAGTCTCGGATGGCTTCAAATTCCTGTTTAGAAACTGGTTTATTGAAAACGTGATACTCCTTATGCTGCAAGTTAGAGCACATGATGGAGTTTTTGACCCCAATGCAATTCGCTAAAAATAATGAGTCCGAACAATTTTCAGAATTGTAAATATAAGAAGAATTATAGCAATTTTTAGTGTCCACATTTTCGTAACAAAGCTGCCCTTTGTCTAAACGAAAACAATCTGAAGAATTTTTACTACTATTATTGCTATAGCCATAATAACAATCCTGATTTTCATCCGAATCCATGATCAAATAACAATCCTTATTCATTCCCGCGTAATTAGTGTACTGGCTATTTTCGTCTTGTAAATAATTGGAAAAAAGAGCGGGGCGAGGGACTTCTTTCCATAATTCGAAGAGTTGCTCAAAGAATGGACGGTTAAAATCATAATCCCGGCCATGATCTCGCCCATCAAACTGATCACTGAACCAGTATTTTTGGGAGTAAACAGGATAGGGACTGTGTGCTGGATAATTCGAAATGATCGTCTCCCCTGTTGCATCACAAGTTCTTTTATACAAATTCATTTGATTGATTTGCAGAAGTCGGCGTTGCTCACGACATGGTGGACAGAGTTTGGGTTCAGACACCTCAACCTTTTTGTAGAACTCCCGGTCTTTATCTGTGACTTGGAAAGTTGATTGGCATTGTAGACAGGTCATATAAGATGGCCCCTCTGACTCCCCCAAGAGGGAGAATAAATTGGGGTGGTTAGAGATTAATTATTATTAGACACATGAGAAATAGAACGATAGCCTTTGATATTGGCTATATAGTCAGGCACTGTATTCAATCCCCCTCCTTTTTGGGGAGCTAGGGTGGCTGAATGTCGAATCGGCATCTTACCATTAACTATTCAACTTAATAAAGTAAACCCACCTTAGCAAACTTTCTAAAATTTGTCAAGAAAAATTTACAAATAAAATTATATTTACAAACAAAAAATTAAAATTTATAATTATTTTGTCGAAAATAATTTACAAAAATGCTTAAAAAATTACTATCCCGCTTAGGTCTGCAAGAAAAAGAAATCGCTGTGTTTTTGGCTATCTATAAAATTGGCGCCACACCTGTTAAAAAAATTGCGAAAGAAAGTAATATAACACGAACTCATATTTATGATTTAACTGAAAGCCTTTTAGAGAAAGGTTTGATTACAGAATTTGAAAAATCAGGCATTAAACACTACGAAGCACTAGAGCACTCAGGACTAATTGCTTACATCAACCAAAGACAAAGACAGTGGAAAGAAACTGAAAAAGAATTCGAAAAAGCAGCCAGTGTTTTTGAAAATTTAAAAAAAGGCAGCTCACAAAAAACAAAAGTTCGTTTTTATGAAGGAGTGGATGGAATGATTAGGGTCTACGAAGAAATAAGAAGAGATCTCATGAAGGCAAAAAAATGTGACCGCAAATTAATCACGATATGGCCCACAGAAGAGCTAGAAAAGGTATACCCAGGATTTTTAGATAATGACATATACTTAAACATACCAGGACTCACGAAGCGAGACATCATGACCGAATCAGAAATGACACAACGATTGATACAAGCATATAAAAAAGGTCCAACCAAGCATCAGTATAAAATTTGGAAGAAATCAAAAGGAACCTTTCCAACTGACACATTGTGCTGGTCAAATAAAGTCGCCCAGACCAACATGGAAGAAGGGTACCCCTCAGGTATTATCATCGAAAGTAAATCTGTCGCGGATACCTTTCGGATGTATTTTGAACAAATGTGGGGAAGCCTCTCCCTGTGAAGACAAAAGATTTTTTATTCATACAGGTCTTCAGATTTTTTGAAGGCGAAGTTATATAACCTCGCCTTCAAAAAAATCTTAATCAACTCAACACTTCAAAATAACATCTTTCACAATAAATCTTCTGCCCTGATTCTCGAGAATAAACGGTTCGAAGGTCAGTGGAACAATTGTCACACCGATCATCCCGCAGTTTTCGAGAGGCACGGAATTTGAGTCGATCTAAATGCCGTTGGTCAGAATGACGTCTTGGAATGGGGAGATTTTTTTTACGATAAAACTCCAATTCCTTTCGAGTGATTCGAAAGGGCTTACCCGTCACCTCACAAACAATCGCCCAATTCAAAATATCATCAGGCACATCGGCAATTTTTTCAGGGACTTGATGAGCCTCAATTTTCTTTTCTACATGTGGCATTTCTATTTCTTCCTCACGCCATTGCCAACCGCTTTTTTCTATAGCCTCTTTTTCCAATGGAAAGTATTCTTGAGCCAAAGTCTCATTGTAAGCAAATGTTGAGAGTTCGATGGGAAAAAACTCACCCCACTCCCCTGTTTTTTTCATGTGTTCAATGATTTTAGGAACCAGTTCCTCGTATTCTTCTTTGGAATATTGCTTATTGAGGATGCAGTACGATTTTTTCTTCAAGCCCACACAGCCGAACAAATCGTGTGAATTATTGAGACAGAGTTTGGAATAAAGAATATTGTGGCAATCGGACCAACACTGTTCCGTAAAAAGAACGTTATTGATCTTGTCTCCCACCTCATGGACTTCGTAACAAAATTCTACGCCAGAGGCTCCAAAAACATTCATGTCATAGACCTTTTTCAAATTATGACCATAACCAACATAAGCACAGTCCTGAGAGTTGGTCACATCAAAGCACTCAAAACAATTCTGCGTGTTGACCAAATAATTTCCAGTCGAATTTTCAACTTTTACTCCCTTTAAATATTTATGAGGTTGGGTCTTTTGAAATTCAATGAATTTTTGAAAATATTCCTGAATCACATTCCGATCCGACAGGTCGATCTGGGACATGCGTTTTTCATATTCCTCTTTGCTAAGTTGTTCATTAAAAAAACAGTACTGCTTATTGGTGAGATTGACACATCCAAAACAATCTCGACAAGCGCGACAGCTCAACAAAAACCAACTGTCCGAACAATTGCCTGACTGAATGCTGTAATTGAGATTATAAGATCCAATGACTGTAACACATTCATAACACAGTTGAGAATTGATAACCATTGTGCCATCAACACAGTCTTTGGATTCGCTGATATAGTTGCCATACATGCAGTCTTGATTATCATTCGCCTCAAATACCAAGTAACAATCCTTACACCAGCCACATTGATTCACGTAATCACAATTTTCGTTGGCTGTGACAGAGCGGGAAAGCTGAGGCACATCGTAGATGAGTTCTTTGAATTGCTCGAAAAAAGGCCGAGAGAAATCAAAGTCACGACCATGCTCAAGCGGGTCCCAGGCATCGGAATACCAGTAATCGACTTTGTAGGCTTTGATGGATCTGTCAGGATGAAAGACAGATAAGATGCGCTCCCCCGTTCCATCACAAGTCCGCCAGTATAAATTTCGCTCGTTCCGAAAGGCGAGTCGACGTTGATGGCGGCAATCCGGGCAGTGCGTGGGGTCGGGAATGGAATATTTTTGCCCCCCGATAATAGGGCTGACTTGATCATAAAAAATTCTGTCTTCATCTCGGATGGCAAATGATTGTTGGCATTTGGTACAGGTTTTCATGGTGATTGTGGTTAACCCTTCACAAGATGAGTATAGATCGTGGGAAGGAAATTTATAAGTGATTTTACGATCAATTAATGAAATAAAAGTTCGAGAACAACATCAATATAAATATATAAATTGTGTTTTAAGTATTTGACGGTTGATTTTTCTAAGTTTAATTTTTCGATGATGTTGAGGTGATTGAAAAGTCGGATCGTCATGTAGGACATAAATTGAATTGATTAATGACAGAGCAAAATTATAACAAAAAAATAAAAATTGTCAATTATAATATCATTCTTAATAACCGTATTTGGCTTTAAATAAGGTAAAAAAATAATTAGGTAAAAAAATGTGTCATAAATATTGACACTTTTTATTGAATTTGATAGAGTGGAATTTGAAATCATTTACACACTCTACTACGCCCTTGCAAAGGAAAGAGGCCTAAGTTTAGAATCAGGTGAGATTTCTCCATGAGCTCTGCTCATTCTAAATGAAAAATATTATTTTACTCAACCCTTACCACTTACTACTTAGTCCTAAAAGTATGCACCTCGACATTACCCTCAAAAACCTCGGTCTCGATCAAAAGGAGCGTCAGGTTTACCTCAAACTCTTAGAATTGGGAGAAGCGTCCATGACCAACATCGCACGAGCCACTCAAATCAAGCGAGCCACTGCCTATTTAGTGGTGGAGGAGTTGCAGATCAAAGGCTTGGTTTCCGAAACAATGATGGGAAAGCGAAAGCAATATTCAGCCATTCACCCCCGGCGATTGGTGGAGATGGCACGTTCTCAGAAGCGACAGATTGAAGACAGCTTACCGGATTTGGTAGCACTGTATAATCAGCCCAAAAATAAGCCAAGAATCCAAGTCTTTGAGCACAAAGCGGGGATGAGAATGGTCTATAAAGATATCTTCAACGCCATTGAAAGAGGGGCAGAAGCTTTATTTTTTGCGAATGTGGATGCCATCTACAACGAAATGCCAGAGATTGTTGATGAATTCAACCGCTCCATTGCCGACCTGAAAAAAATAAAAATCCGAGAGCTTCATTATAAAAATAAGGGGGCTAAAAAATGGATGGAGAAATTCAAGAAAAAAGTCAAAAAAGGGTATCAGGTCCGCCACCTTTCGAATGAATTTGAATTTGGGTTTACGGATAATGTGATTTATGAGAACAAACTGGTCACTCAAAGATCACATTTTTTGTATTGTGATTGAGAGTGAAGAAATCGCCAAGACCTACCGCGCCATGTATGAATGGGCGTGGAAGATGGGGAAAGGCTAGATGATTGCTATTTTTGAAGGCTAAACATTGAAAAGTAGTGCTCATTTTTTATTATTTATTGAAAGAATCCATTGATATTATCAATAATTTTAAGTATACTTAAAATATATTCAAATTTAGTAATAAATCTTAAGTATAGTGAAAATATTTATAAGGCGAGAGCGTTACTTTAAAAAAATCAAACCCTTCATCAATAAAAACCTTATTAAGGTGGTTTTGGGGCAGCGTCGGGTGGGCAAGAGCACTTTTTTGTTTCAAATCATGGACGAAATAAAAGCTAAACATCCCAAGGCTAAATTCATCTACATCAACAAAGAGCTCCA
>JAUHXI010000101.1 GCA_030426875.1 bacterium | reverse complement strand
CGGCAATATTCTCTCCATCAAAACTAAGAGGCCCAACCAGTCTTATGTTTAGGATGTTGTTCTCATCTTTAAACACCTCATGCAAACTATACTGTTGCTGACCTTGAATGAAATAGGAACGATCAGAAACATTCAAGCCCTCCAGACTAGAGCGAGTCGAAACGATATAATCACCATTCATATCAATGATTGAAATATCTCTAATGGTCTGAACCAATCCCCGAACATCATTGATTATTGTGTATACTTGGTCTAAATCAGCTCTATCTCGACTTTCAAAAAATGAATGAATTAAAAAACGCAACTGCGTTCTAGAGGAGAGTAATCTAACCTGTGCAATGTAGTGATCAACAACCTCGTTAACACGACCCTCCTGAACACTTGCGACTGCCTCCAAACCGTCAATCACGCGATCATTCAAGGCCACACGAGATTCATTAAACGTCAAAATGCCTGTCAAAAGAAGTGGTAGTATTGCAACAATGAAAAACAAAATGAAAAATTTCCGTCGGAGTGGCATGGTTTAATGGATTATTTCTTCAGCTTTAGATAAAATACCTTGAGGAATGGTGATGCCTAACTCATCCGCAGTGGTTTGATTGACATAAATATATGGTCTTAGGGCGGTATCTGTCTCTAATGAAATAGGGGTTGCCCCTTCTAAAATAAGAATTGCTTTATTCCCAGCCATTTTACCTATTTGATATAAATCAGCAACGGTTCCAACTAAGTCACCTTCAAATGGACCGGAAATATTACATGAAAAAGAAGGGAGTTGATTCTCTTTTGCAAAAGCTACAATGAGTGACTCTGCCTCACCTTGAACTAAAGTGTCACAAGCGGAATAAAGGGAGTCTACTTGATTCAAAGACTCACTCAACACTTGAGTCACCTCCTCTTTATTTTGAACAGTAATGTCGACCAATTCAATGTCTAAACTTTCAGTCGCCTGCCTCATTTTATCAAATTGAATTTGCGAATTTAACTCTCCTACATGACGAATGAATCCAATGGATTGCACATCTGGAACGATTTCTAAAAAAACTTGGAGCTGACCTTCTATTGGAACCCAATTTCGCGTTCCCACCAAATTATTTTTTGAGTTGCTTAACGAATGAATCAATCCCGACTCCACGGGATAAGTCACAATGGAAAAAATCACAGGAATATCACTAACCTCCTCTTTGACAATGAGGGTTCCTGTGGTTGTAAGCGAATAAATCATATCCACTTCTTGATCTAAGAATGATTGAATGATCTGGCGTTGTGACTCAGGCTCAGCACTTGCAGAACCGAGGTAATATTCAACATTTTCCCCCTCAACATAACCAGCTTGAGATAGGGCATCTTTAAATCCTTTAATATTATAATCATATTGACTATTGCCCTCAGGCACCCAGCGAGCAATACCTATTTTGATGACATCCTCGGAGGGCAAAGAATGAAGTAGGCAGCAAAAATATAAACTCAGCACTACAAAACCAGTGCCGAATACCCGAATAGCCAATGGTTTTTTCTTTAAAGAAATTAACAATGAAACTCCAATGAGCCCAAGACGGGCTGGAATCATGACTTCGACTAATTTAAAAATGAACTTCATCTGCTTAGCAGTTTTAACCTGCTGAATAACACTAGAGCTCTGGTATTCATTTGAAAAAGAATTGAGTGGCTCCAGGGGTTCACCTGTCTCTATATCATAGTAATAGTTTACTGCTTCGTCATGCGCCTGCACCACCCAACCTGTTACTGGCTCAACCCAGAGGGTCATGTATGGCTCCAGCCGAACCCCTTTTTCGGGTGAATCACTCCTACTTTCTGTGTGGTCGATATGCTGACCATCATAATCGGTTTCATATCGGTAAACCGGTAATCCAAACAGTATTTCTTCATCCATATATTGCATATGGGCCGGTAAATCATTGCCAACTCGCCAGTGAATGAATGATTCCCCTTTTCTTAGATTCCGAGGTGCAAAAAGATACCCCTCACGGTCACGATCTCCATGCCCTATAACATGTGCGCCCGTCTTAGCATCAATGCCAAAAAATTCTTCGCCCGCGTAAATACCCTCCCCATCCAAGGTGCGAACATCGAATACATTTCTAATCGTTAAAATACCTCCTTCAACTTCGACAACTTCATAAGAAAAATGAGTGACAGAAAGGTTTTCACCCGTAAACTCACCTTCATCCGGATCATAAAAATCATCCAGTGAAATCATGTCAACTTGGTAGGAAAAATCGGCAGATAGCTTTGTAAAAAATGGGGCAACGAAAAAAATCCACAGTGGCATAAGTATGAATGAAGCAAGTGCGATACTAAGCTTAACTGATCTTTTGGATTTAAAATGCCTCATGTCCATTTTAGGTTGAATGGCTCGATTATATCAGACACTCCAAATAAAGCCAAAGCTGTGGAGGCCGTTAAAAATAGACATGACTTCGTGGACATCCCCCTGGTCTCTAAGAACCTGTCTGAGATCTCCATTTTAGATGATTTTTATCTCTTTTTAGTGGATACGAGGAAGGAGGAGTGAGGTTTAGCAGGGCTAAATGAACGACGAATGACGCAGTATCGGCGGAAAAGAGGTGAAAATGGATGATATGTGAAGATTTTGAACAGCTCTAAGTGCATGAGAGCGATTCGACTCAAAGAAGGAGTTAAGCCGCACTCTTTTTATGGCTTTTGACTACAGTCAGCAAACGTTTTACAAGCAACTCAAGCAAAGGTTTCTCCAGGCAAAAAACGCTGCAAGCCTTTGACATAATGCTCCATTTCCTTACCTTGAACCCCCAAATAATCCAACCCTTTCTCAGTCAACCAATAATAACGGCGAGACTTTTTGTTAGGCATTTCTTTAACCTCACTCTCAACTAAGCCCTTGGCTTCCAGCCGGTACAATATGGGATAAAGCGTGCTGTCAGGAAAATCAAAAATCCCATCACTATGCTCACGAATCGATTTCATCAGCTGATAGCCATAGGCCTCTTTAAGCTGATGGAGGGACTGAAGAATGACAAACGGAGTCGCTCCTTTCATGATTTCGCGAGAGAATTTCATATGAAAAAATAATTACGTGCATCTACTATTTAACAAATAGCGGCTAATTAGTCAAGTAAAAAATATATAATTAAACCGCTTTTTCCACTAAAATTAGTGTGAATCTATACAATAGACATGTCCAAAAAATTCTCTCTCAAAGACCACCTTTTCAACCCCAAAAAAGTCAATTATTTGGCTGATTTGATCAAAAAAGCTTATTCTGATTTTCAAGGTGAAGCATTTTCAAAGGGGGTTTTAAGTGAATTTCCAAAACTAGAACTCAAACAGCGGATTGATCATATGGAAAAAATGTTGAAACAATATCTACCAGATGATTATGAAGCATCCATCGATATCCTTCTAAATTCGCTCCCACCAGAACTCGACCCCACAAAAGTAGATGATGATTTTGGAGACTTTATCTTCGCTCCCCTCTCTGAATTTGTGGCTCAGAATGGTTGTGACGCAAAAAATTATGAGCTATCCATCAAAGCCCTTAAAGAAATGACGAAACGCTTTTCGGTCGAAGGATCCATTCGCTATTTCATCAATAAATTTCCACAAAAAACTCACAGGGTCATGCTGGAGTTGGCCCAATCAGACAATTACCATCAAAGACGCTTGGCCAGCGAGGGATCTCGGCTTAAACTGCCATGGGCCCAAAAAATTGTATGGGAGGCAAACGATTTAATCCCCATTTTGGACCAACTTTATTTTGACAAAACCCGCTATGTAACTCGCTCAGTGGCTAATAGCATGAATGATATTTCTAAAGTGGATCCCCGTCTGGCGCTTAGAACCTTGAAACGATGGAGGAACTCTGGAAAGCAAAATAAAAAAGAGATGCACTTCATTCAAAAACACAGTCTCCGCACCCTCCTCAAAAGCGGGAATGTCGAAGCGTTGGAGTTATTTGGATTCACCGATCCATCACACATCCACATTGAAACATTAATGGTGGATAAAAACGTAAAAATGAATCAAAAACTCCATTTTTCCTTTCGACTCAAGACCAAAGATTCTAAATTAGGGAAAATTCGAGTGGAATATGCCATTCATTTCCTTAAATCGAACGGAAAATTGAGCGACAAGGTGTTTAAAATTCAGGAGTTGGACTGTGATAAAAAAACGATTGAATTTAAGAAATTTCAGTCGTTTAAAGCAATGACAACTCGCAAACATTATTCAGGGAAACATGAAATCGCCATCCTTGTGAATGGGAAAGAGTTGGCACGACAACCTTTTAAATTATTGCCGTAGGGACACAAAATCTTGTGTCCTGGCGAAGGGTGGTGAATGTCATGAAGGCGACATTATATAATGTCGCCTTCATGACATTCTAATCCACATCCGTCTTCAATTTTAGATTGGGAAAAAGCCACTTTCGGAAAACGGCAATGAGCAAAATAAAATTTACAATGAGCAAGTAAATCTGAAAAGCAGAATTTTCAATGTTCCACACAGGTATGGATGGTAAAATCAAAACCACACCTAGAAAACCAGCCGCATAAGTGATTTTAGTTTCTGTTTCGGGTTTAAGCCATGCCTTTCGAAGGGTCGGCAAGGCAGCAAAACCATCTGCAATGACTAATAATAATATAGCCATTTTGGGAGAACTGATGATTAGCCAAACAAAAATAGCTACAAGTGATGTGGCACCACAGGCCAAATCAAAAAATGTCAGCTTCCAATAGCTTTTTTTATTGAAGAATGAACCAAAAAAAATGATGAGTGGTAAAAAACCAGCTAAAAAAGTCCTCACCGTGGCCCACATGTCGGCATTAGCCGAAATGGCAACGATTGTTCCAAGTAAAGGGGCAAAAGCCCACATGGACCATGTTACTCGATTGGGCTGTGTTTTTCCTTTAATCGTGTCTCGAAGGTAAGCGTAAGAGCCAGCGATACTAATGATCGCACTAAGGATCACCAGCCAATGGGTATAATTCATTTTTATTTAAGATGAGTCAGAATGATTGTAGCATTGATTTAAAGGGTCTCTAAAAAATAATCATAAGGACACAAAATTTTGTGTCCTGATTGAGGAATGGGGAAAATAAAGCTCTTGACCAAAAAATAAACTTGATATATACTTGAGTAGTCAACTATTAATCAAATACTATGAAAATAAATGAAAACCTCAAACTAATCCTAAATCTAAACCGTGTCCAGCAGACCCTTGAGCGCCGATTTGAAGGGTATTTAGATGGCCTAGGATTCAGTGATTTCATCATTCTTTTCCACCTTTATCAGGATTCGGATGGAAAAATGCGCCGCATCGACCTGGCCGAAAAAGTTGGTCTCACCGCCTCAGGTGTCACCCGGCAATTATTGAGCATGGAGAAGATCGGCCTAGTGGGGCGCAGGGTCAATAAAAATGATGCGCGCTCTACCTACGTCACCCTTCGGTCAGGAGGAAAGCGTAAATTTGAAGAAGCCATGAAGCAAGCCGAGTTATTCTGTGATGAATTAACTCCTCTCAAAAACTCCAGAGAGACCATGTCACTCTCAAAGCTCCTACTAGAATTGGGCGGTAAAATTCGCTAACCCTCGTTTCTCATTCTCGCCTTGAGTAATCGAGAGGTTTCGCAAAGCGAAAGACTTGTTCCGGACCTGAAAGGGCCTGGTCAACCCTCTCGAT
>JAUHXI010000100.1 GCA_030426875.1 bacterium | reverse complement strand
CGAACAAAAGGAGGCATTCAAGAGGAGACAACGGTTGGTCGTTTGATTTTTAACACCTTCCTTCCTGAAGAAATTCCTTATGTGAATGAAAAAGTCGGAACCAAGGGGCTTAAAGCGCTATTGGCTGAAATTCTTGATAAAGTGAGCCCTGAAGCTACAGCGGCTGTGGCTGATGAATTCAAGCGGATTGGGTTTAAGTTTGCCACTAAATCTGGTTTGACCATTTCTGCCTTTGACATGCTGGTTCCTGAAGAACGTGAAAAGTTAATTTCTGCCGCAGATGAAACGGTAAAAAAGATCAACAATCAATACTGGAAGGGGTGGCTCACCGATGATGAACGATACCATCATGCCATCCGCCTGTGGTCTTCTCTTAAGAGTAGCATCACCAACTTGATGATTGAGAAATTCCAAGGCAATCCTGAAAATAATATTTATTACATGATTGATTCTGGAGCCCGGGGTAACTGGGGTCAGATCACTCAGTTGTGTGGAATGAAAGGGTTGGTAGCCAATCCATCTGGAAAAACCATCGAACTGCCGATCAAATCGAATTTGAAAGGTGGCTTCTCGATTTTAGAATACTTTATTGCAACCCATGGTGGACGGAAAGGGAAGTCTGATACGGCCCTTAAAACGGCTGAAGCGGGCTACCTAACTCGTCGTTTAGTGGATGCGGTTCAAGACATTGTCATCAAAGAGCCTGATTGTGGAAATGTGGTTGAACATGCCATCACACGAGAGGAAAGTGAAAAAATTGGAGAAGGGTTTGAAAAACGTATTTTTGGTCGTACTCTAGCTGTCACCATTAAGAATCCGAAAACGGGTGATGTGATTGCTAAAAAAGGAGTGCAATTGGACAACGACATCACAGCTGCCGTTAAGGAAGCTCAAGTAGAAGAGGTGCGGGTCCGCTCCATCATGACCTGCACGATTGAAAATGGAATCTGTCAGCAGTGTTATGGATTTGATTTAGGAACCAATAAACTTGTGGACTTAGGGACGGCTGTTGGTATCATTGCTGCTCAATCGATTGGTGAACCAGGTACCCAGTTGACCATGCGAACCTTCCATATGGGAGGGGTGGCTGAAGGAAGTGATATCACCCAAGGTTTGACACGGGTGGAAGAGCTATTTGAAGCCCGCAACCCGAAAGGAGCTGCTGTTTTGGCCGATATTTCTGGTAAGGTTTCCATCAAGGTTAAAAAAGAGCAGACCGAAGTCATCATTCATGCTCAAGAGCTGGGCGGGGAAAGCTATCAAATCCCACCAGATTTTGAGGCTGTGGTTAAGAAGGGGGATACGGTTAAAGCGAAGCAAATCATTGCACGTGCCATTGGTGAAAAACATTCACTCAAGGCAACCGATGAAGGTAAGGTGATTAAGATTACAAAATCTGAAATCGTCACTAAGCACACCGAAGAACACGAAAAAGAATATCTATTTGGGCCTAAAGAAAAGCTTTCTGTGGGGCATGGAGACTTGATCGCTCGTGGAACACCCCTAAACCGAGGGCATTTGAACCTGCAAGATCTAATGGTAGCCACGGACGTTTATACGGCTCAAAAGTACATCATGACGGATGTGCAACACATTTACGCGTCTCAAGGTCAAACCATTAATGATAAGCATATTGAAATCATCGTGAAGCAAATGTTTTCTAAGGTTAGAATTGTCAACCCAGGGGACTCAGACTTCTTACCAGGTGAACTGATCAATGCTGAGCAGTTCAACAATACGAATCAAACACTGAAGAAGGAGAAAAAGAATGAAGCTCACGGTGAGCGCTTATTGCTGGGAATTTCTCGGGTGGCGATCACGACTAATAGCTGGCTCTCTGCCGCATCATTCCAGGAAACCATTCGAGTTCTTGTAGAAGCTGCAACCACTCGAAAGATTGACCATCTAAAAGGCTTGAAAGAAAACGTAATTATTGGTAAACTCATCCCCGCTGGTCATATTTACAAAAGTAGATATGAGGCCAAAGATTGACATTGGCCTTAACTACTGCTAGGCTTGAGGTCCAAAATTTCTAATGCAAAGCTATGATTTGCCTGACTCAATGCGTTCATTATGATTTCCAGACAATGAATTAGCCCGACTCAAAAAGAATGAAAATTAGAAGATTAAGTAATAAATAACAAGTAATCAAGAATAATGCCAACTATCAATCAGCTCGTTCGAAAATCTAGAAGGAACCAAAAAAAGAAGAGTAAAGCTCCTGCGCTTCAGTATACTTACAACTCTTTGAAGAACCGAAATGTACCCCTTAAAAAGGGAGCCCCTCAAAAACGTGGTGTTTGTGTTAAGGTAACCACCATGACTCCAAAAAAACCAAACTCTGCCTTGCGTAAGATTGCTCGGGTACGCTTAACTAATGGTAAGGAGGTGAATGCTTACATCATGGGTGAAGGTCATAACTTGCAAGAGCATTCGGTGGTGACTATTTATGGAGGTCGGGTGAAGGATCTACCTGGAGTCCCCTACCATATCACTCGTGGTGTGCTTGACACTCAGGGTGTGGCCGACCGTAAACAAGGTCGTAGTCGTTATGGAGCTAAGAAACCTAAGAAATAAATTTTAAATTTTAAATGTTAAATTTTAAATATTAAAGTTTCTATTCAAATATTTAAATTGAGCATTATATTATTTAAAACGTTAAAGCCATTTTCAAATTTAATATTCAACCTTTAATCTTTAATATTCCCACGTGAGTAAAGTCCGAAAACAATATATTCCTGTTGGTTCAACTGAATGGATTGAAAAATTCATTAACTGCATGATGCTTCGCGGTAAAAAATCTATTTCTCGTGCTATTTTTGCTGATGCCATGAGGCAGATGAGAGAGCAAGGAATCAAGAGCCCTGAAGAAGTATTCGAAAAAGCCATTCGAAATGTAATGCCCAATATGGAAGTTAAAGCTAAGCGTGTGGGAGGGAGTGTGTATCAAATTCCTGTAGAGGTAAAACCTAAGCGTCAATTGGCCTTGAGCATCCGCTGGATCATTGGAGCATGCCGAGGTAAAAAGGGAAGTGCTATGGGTAAACGCCTTGCAAATGAATTGATGGAAGCCAGCAAAGAATCAGGAGCGGCCTTTAAAAAGCGTGAAGATGTTCATAGAATGGCGGCTGCTAATAAAGCTTTTGCTCATTTAGCCCGTTACAATCGTTAATTTAAGACGTGTCCATAGGAATGGCTGACTTGATATCGGTAATTAAAACTGATTCAAGTTTGCCTTTTTCTCTTTAATGTGATAGATTTGGCCCAGTCGAAATAAAAAAATAAACAATGAAACTCACCTCTCAATTGAAGCACTTTCTTCATTTTGCAAGCCTAGCCCTTGTTCTGCTTTTGTTTTTAATCGGTGCGCCTGCTCTTTTTGCCCAGTCAACGGATTCGGGAATTCAAAATGTACCACCCCAATCAACTGCCTTCACAGATGTGCCTCAAAACCATACCCGCTACACTCCTATTCTTTATTTGAAAGAGGCGGGTATTTTTGGTGGTTATGATGATGGTTCTTTTAAGCCTGATAACTCTATTAAAAAGGCCGAAAGTCTAAAGGTTATTTTTGAATCGGCTGTGGTTGATAGCTCTAAGCCGTATCAGGCTGGGCTTTTTCCTGATGTGAGAGGTGACCAATGGTTTGCCCCTTATGTTCAAGTGGCCTTTGATAAAGGTTTTGTGAGTGGGAATGGGGATGATGGCACCTTTGCAGGCGGTGAGCCTGTGACCATGGCTGTGTTTTTAAAAATGACTTTAGAAGCTCATGGGATTGATGTGTCTGCCTTTGAGGGGAAAGAGGTCGTGCCTGGTGTGAGCCCTGATAAATGGTACACTGGATATATCAATTATGGAGCCTCCTTTGGAATCATTCCTAAAGAAGCTGATGGCTCAGTCAATCCAAGTAAAGTACTCAGTCGTGCCGATGTGGCTGAGAGCCTCTACCTGCTAAGAGTTATTATGAACGGTGGAGATTCACAGTTTTTATTGACTCAATCTGAATTGAATTTGGCTCAAATTGAGGTTTATATTGCCAATAAAGACATCATATCAGCCAAAAAATCATCCGAACTGGCGGTGGACATGACTCAGCAAGCGTATAAAAATGACTCTAGCAATGCTGTGATTTTAGGAGCAGCTAAAATTGCGAGAGCATATGACCTTTTGGTGGATACTTACATTTTAGCAGTTCAAGGCAAAAATGATGAAGCCTTGGCTAAAGCAGAAGAAACTAAAATAAAGGCTACTGAAGCTTGGGAAGCCAATAAAGACACTCAACCCATTGCGGCTCATATCAAAAAAAGGGCCGATGAAATTGTGGATCAACTATAATAAAAATTGGTTTTAAAAAACTCATTTGGAATGCAAGATCATGACAGATTCAAACTTCTAAAGTTTTCTCTTTGATAAAAAGGGGCGTTTAACTTAATTATTAACTCACCTTAGGCACACCCCTATTTTTTGGGCAACTGTTGCCAGCCTTAAAATCAGCGAGTTAGGAAGCAAGCTCTCCTAAAACATTATAATCATAAGAGAGTGTTCGAGGGGTGCATAAGGTAAATTTTTAACACCTACGAAGCGGTGTACTCAAGCCTCACTAAAAGGATATATATATCACTAATATATGTGTCACCTGCATTGCTACCATTTCGGCCCAATCTAAAAGTTATAATGTCATCTGCAGCAAGGCTAGCATTTGGCAAATCTACCGTGAATGAATAAAGATCATCTTGAGTGTTAATAGCAACGGTCTCATAACTTGCCGCGGGAATGAGGTCAGTGAAAGACGTTGATAACATCTGCTCCCCCACCGCAAAGCTAGCAAAGTCAAAGTTAAAGTCAACGTCACCATTACTATTATCAGTAGGTGACCAATAGATTCTTGCCACAATGTCTGTTCCGCTTTCCCAATCATCAGGCACAGGCACTGCATACCTCATATAGCTAACGCCATCGGGATCAAAAATAATAACACCCACTTGTTCGCCTGCCATTCCTCCAAATTTAACCGATTCAGTCACTGACCCAAAGATATCAAGATGCACGTATTTAGTTGAGCTTGAATCAGTACTTGCTAATGCAAGCCAAATGCTGCCATTCCAAATATATGGCCCAGCCGCACAAAAGGGATCGATCGTGCAACCAGGAGCTGTATTGTCCAATGTATCAAGAATGACAATGCGTCCTTCACCTGCAGCCCCCAACCCCCCTCCTCCCCCAGGCAAAGCAGAGACATTTTCGATTTCAGCTTCAATCAATTGATTGTTATTCAAGCTCAAATCATTACTCAGCTCAAACCAATCATTTCCACTGTCAAAAGTGATGGTTTCAGCTAAAAAACTTCCAAATTGAAGCTGAAGATCCCCTGTTGCATCATCCTCAGAGTCAATCACCCAGGCATTCCCCCCTGTATTTTCAAGTAAGAATTCACTTTGAAAAACAATCCTAGCCTGCGCTAAATCTGTCATCGCCATCACAACTCCAGCAATGAGCCATGAATAAGCTGTTTTTTTCAAAATATTTGCTGTTTTTTTCATTTTTATTTTCGTTTTTTCTTGATTCAAGTTTATCATGAAAACACCGTTAAAATCAAAAGCTTTAGCGGATTCGCTCAAAAAATTAAGACATTTAAAATCCCCTCCTGACTTCAGGCCAGGAGGGGATTTTGCCAATGTTCTAAATCATCACAACATCA
>JAUHXI010000099.1 GCA_030426875.1 bacterium | reverse complement strand
CGGAGCCATTCTCTAAGCCGTTCTCCATCGGATAATTTGGAGTGAAAAAGAGCTATTTTATCCCCAAAATAGGCGGAAAAATAATCAATCATTTGGGGAGTGAGCCCGATTTCGGGCAGTAAAAAAATAGCCTGCTTGCCGGATTGGACGGCCTCCAGCATCAAATGAAGATAAATTTCGGTCTTGCCTGACCCTGTCACGCCCTGTAGTAGGGCAGGTTTATCAGAACCTTGAATCAACTCCAAAGCCTGTTTCTGCTCAGCATTCAGCTCGTGTTTCAGAGGCTTTAAAGGAAAACTTATGGACTCAGGAATGGGCTCATTCTGATCGATGAATGTCTTTAGAATCCGCTTGCCGGTCCCCTTCCACAAATGCTTGGGCAACATCAACTTGAGGCAACGCAATGGCGAATAATGGTAATAGCTCGCCATCTCTTGAGCCAATTCAAGGTGGGTGGGATTTAAGAGGGGGGTGGAGAAAAAATCATCCTCACCAATGTTTAAAAGGCTTTCGACTTCTTTTAAATCAACCTCCTTGGTGTCATTATTAGCCAACTCAGAAGTCGTTGAAACCACTATACCTCGAGTGGACACACCTCTTAGGGGCACCATCACTAAATGACCAGACTCCAGAATTTTCTGCAGCAGTTTTGGGATTTTGTAGGTGAGGGCTGCGTCGAACGCGCCTGGTTTTTTGATGATGGCGACACGGGCGTAGTTCATACTCCATACTTTACACCTTCAGAGGTAAGGACGCAAAATATTACGTCCCTACAGAACGCCTTTATCTTAGAGCCACTTTTTCCATTTAAACAAAATGACCATGAGTAGAATGGTCAGGCCCATCACGATCAAAATGAGCCAAAAATTACTGATCTGCTCAAGGGCGGCGGAAAATGGGAGCTTTACATTCATTCCAAAGAGGCCTGTTAAAAAAGTCAGGGGGAGCATGATGGCCGAAAAGACGGTCAAAGTACGCATGGTGGAGTTGATGTTGTGGGAGAGCAAACTTTCATTTGTGTCTTCCAAGGATTCCACAATCTCTTTTTGGGTGCCTAAAATGTTCCACAGGCTTTCTATCTGATCCACCACATCATCAAAGTAAATGATTAAGTCCTTGGGAAGGAATTTTTTTTGTTTGTGCTCTAGGGCTGCAACCACACTTCGTTGTGGAAGTAGAATTTTACGAAGGGTGATCACGTTTTTCTTCAGCACCATGATGTTAAACAGCTCATCCTTGGCACGCTTGGATTCAAAGATTTCATTCTCTACCTTTTTGATGGAAAGTTGTATTTTATCAGTGATGGGAAAGATGGAATTGAAGAGTACACTAATGATTTGGTAGAGCAAATAGCCCGTGCTCTGACTCTCGCCAAAAAAAACCCGCTTGGACTTTAAAGAATTTTGGCAGGTTTCTACGATTTTATTTAGAGCTTTCAACTTACCTTGATGCAACGTGATCAAATAGTTTTGTCCAATGAAAATATTGAGTTGTTCGGTATCAAAACGATGGTGGCGCTTGTTATACACTGGAAACTGCAGAATGATGAAGAGGTATTTTTCGTATTCATCAATCTTTGGTCGCTCGGTGTGCTGCAGGCAATCTTCTAGGTCCAGCTCATGAAAGCGGTATTTTTTAGCTAATTTTATTAAATCATCCTTTGTAGGATCAACCATATTGATCCATTTGTTTTTTTTGAATTTTATTTCTTGCATTTTATTCTTTAGGAGTAGTGAGTTTATCGCTTCTTTTTAGGTAAATATTTATCAATCTTTGGAGATTTTTTAATACGCTCAGAGCGTTCCTTATATTGTTTTTTGTAAGTCAAAAGCAGTTTGATTCCATTGAAAGCCATGAATGCCAACAAGACAACCCACCAGATTCTCATGGATAGGTAGGGCAGACCGTACTCGCGAAAAACCAGCAGAAAACCAGCAATGATTCCATAACGCATCAGCTTGGCTGGATACTGTCTTAAGATTTTTCGCGCAATTTTATCTTTCATTTTTCTTCGATAAAATTCCCACACAACACCAATTATGATCAGGCCCAAGGCTACACCTAAGGTGATTTTACTGAAGTTGAAATCTGGATCAGGGCGAAATTGAAAGTAGTAGTGTAGAGTGAGTAAATTGCTCATTTTAGTGGGGTTTTTTAGTTATATGATAAAGCGAAATTAGATGGAATGTACTATTTAGATGAGTCAGTAGGTTTTTTAGTTTTTGTTGATTTTTTTGCCGGTTTTGCTATTTTTTTCTTTTCCTTATACTTAGTACCACAGAATGGGCAAAGACTCCAGATATTTGGGAAGGTTTTTTTACATGAGTCACAACTTTTTTTAAGCTTGATGCTGCAATTGGGACAATAAGCATAGTCATCCTTCACTGGAATCAAGCATTTGTCACAGTGGCTCTGATGGCCGTCTTGAGTGCCTTGAAGCATTCCTTCTTTTGACTCCTCCTCTAGAACCTTGGCCTCAAGCATTTCATAGTAACGATCAGAAAGGGTTTTACTCGGTCTGATGATCAGGTACAAAATGACTCCTAAAATCGGAACACCAATGCTCAGCAAGATTGAAAATGCCTGAAACATAATACTTTCACTCCTAGAGAGGGCATCACGTGTGACCCAAATCATAATGGAAAGCCATAAGAGGGCACCGTAGGCAATCAAGATTATTCTTGCCGAACCCAGTGGGTCAGCACTAACGGTGTCAATGAGGGTGGTGATGAACTCAGGCATGTCTTTTTTGTGTTAGTTGTTATTTTTTACATCTCTCATCATGTAAAACTGCTTAGAAGTTGTCTGAGATCTCCATATTAGATGATTTCTATCTCCTTTTGTTCTCCACAAGGAAGGAGTAATGAGGCTTAGTATCGCTAAATGAATGATGAGTGACACAGCGGAGGGGGAAAAGAGGTGAAAATGGGTGAAATGTGCAGGTCCCAGACAGGTCCTTAAGACGGTGTTGTGGCGCTTGATTCTAAATCGTCTTCATCACCCACTTCTTTAAGATGCGTTTGGTGACTGCAATGAACCGCAACGATGAAACCTCCTATTGCTAAAATAGCATAGCCTAGCTTATTGTAATAATAGAGTTGGTCATTCCCTTTTAAAAAATCTAAGGCAAACATTAGGGTAGAGTAATATAAAATTGCTCTAGCTCCAATCACTCCTGGCAAGTGGGTTCGCTTGCTACGCTTAACACTCCAACTTAAAAGTATGAGCGCGAAAATAGCGGCATAGAGTTGGATAGGGTGCAAAGGTGACACAAAGGGGATGTGGTCTGCTTTAAAGGCGATGCCCCAGGGCAGGGTGGTTGGCTCTCCGTAATCCGTACCACTAAAAAAGTAACCCACGTGAACGAAAAATAGTAGAGCTACTGAGGATAGCGCCGCTACATCAAGCCAGGACCAGAAATTCTCTTTTTTAAATCGGGTCAACAGGTAAAGAATCATAATCCCCCCCAAGGCCATTCCAAAAAAACTATAATTAAAATCCCAGACATAAAGCGCTGACAATGGGTTTTCGAGGGTAGCTTGGTAATTTTCTGCCAAATGTACGACGCGGCCCATGAGCAATGCAAAAAGAAGCACGGGAATAAAGCTCAGATTTAAGAAGCTTAGATTCATTTTGTGTCGTTGCACATAGCGCATACTAAACAACCCTGTGAACAGGAGTCCAAGGAGCAGGGCGATACTCAGGGACTTGAGGGTAACAATACTGTTTTGAAATAGGATTTCTCGCATGGTTTATCGGATTTCTTGGGTGCTAGTAAAACTGTCTACATTGGTGAAGCCAGGTGGCGCAGGCTTATTATCCCGCTCAATGAAAAGGGTGTCCAGAGAAAGTGATTGCTCTACGTCAATGGTTGTGTTCTGAGTGAGGGCAACCGTGGTTGGTAAGGGGCCAAATTCGCAGTTGATTGGGACCTGAAAGTTACAAAATCCTCCCCCACTGAAAAATGATTTTTCAATTGACGCATAGACCCCTTCAACATCATCATAAATGACCGAAAAGCGCCTTAAAAAATCTAAATCATAGGCCTGAGAGCAGCTGTCTACATCTGGCCACAGCGTACAATCGACTCCGCGCGGTCTCACATTGTTAGGTGCTCCTCCTATAGTATTGCGGGAGGCAATGCTTCCTTGCCAATAAAGTTGATTCTTGAGTTCAGTGGAAGACGGGCCATTGGCATAATAAACTGTCTGACCTCCGTCTGGACTACTGAGTAGGCTTCCTTCAGCGTGAAGCAGGCCGACGATATTGGTGGGGTCTGGATCTAAATAAACGTTCGCTCCCGCACTCTGCTCTCCCTGAATGGTAATCATTCCAAAAGAGCTGCTGGCATGGTTGTGATCATAAATCATGTTGCTGGCCAGGTACAAATTAGCCCCATTAAGCAAGATCAGTGTGTACTTATAATCAGGAATGGTGATACCATTTGCACTTTGAAGAGTCAGGGTATCTCCTTCATTCTTGGCTGCATAAACGGCAATGATGCTTTTGTTTTGCTCATCCACAATCACACAGTCTGAAGGGGTGGTGGGGAGTTCATTTAGCGTTTTTTGAGCCCCACAATTCTCTAAACTGAGATTCCGCGTGAGTTGAGCGACATTGCGTCTCATCTGAGATCGTAAATCGGCAGATGTTGTGACGGTCACGTTGTCCAAATCTCGGTCATTGATGGGTTCAAATATTTGAGACCCCGCCACCACTCCAGAGGTGTCGATTCCGATGGATTCAAGTTCAATATTTTCAATGAAGGAAGGTGCCTCGTAAAGGGTAAAAAGATCAATGGGTGAATCGGTTTTATAGGCCACATATTGTTGCACGCCAAAGATCACCTCTGCATTGATATTCTGACCAATGTGTTGGGCAGGAATTAGGTTTACACTGTATTTTGCCTCAGCATTGGGTGGCATGGATACTGCAAGATTGTCAGTTCGATCGATGATGGTAGGGGGATAAGGGCCTTCTTGATCCGGGGCTGCATAATAGCTTCCATCTGAATCGTATTCGCCAGCTAGGTCAACGCCATTGTTGTCAAATTCAAACGCATAAAAAGGCGCATGATATTGTTGGTTTTTGGTGTGGAAAGCGTTGGCACTCAAATCCAAGTCAATCTCATCATGTACCACTTGGTAACGCGTGGCACTGAACATGTGATCGGTTCGCCCCATGCCGACATCAGCGGGTGGGGTTAGATTAATATTTCGCACCTCTAATACTTCTTCACCGATCCCCTCATTCAAATCTTCAAAGTCAAACACGTGATCAATGGCGTACTGGTCAGCACTCAGGTTTGAACTCCCATTTTTTAGGGTGAAGGTGGCTTGAATGTCTTTTCCTAAGGAAATTTCTTCGTCTGAGAGTTCACCATTCACCACTTCTAGCGCGGGTTGAATGTTGAATGCTTGAGGCAGGTCCCCCATCAGGTTGGCATCGATAAACAAGTCTGTCTGCATAGGAAAAGGTCCAAGTGAATCAGAGACTTTGGGAAGGCTATTCAAACCCGCTTGGGTGTTGGTTTCAAAATCGAAACCACTCATCCACAATTCATTGTCAGTGCCTGTGGTGGGGGCCAGTGGTGTGACCTCAAGGCCATAACCGCCCAGGAATTCATTCCCACTTGCGGGGCCATTTTTTGGGAAGGATAATTCCCCAGGCGTTTCATAAATAGCGCCCTCGATAATGAGGGGGGCGGGGTAGTTGAATTCAAAATTATTAGCAACATTCACACTGTCAAAATAATAATTGGTGGCGTC
>JAUHXI010000098.1 GCA_030426875.1 bacterium | reverse complement strand
ATGTTGCTGAATCACTCAACACGTCGGAGCTTGCCGATTCTAAAGCCTTGAAGTATTTTGTCCACAAATGCTCCCAACCCAACTTCTCAATCGCCTTCACCTCCTCTTTTATCTCCCCCTTGCTTTTCGCAATCATTTTTGAACCAGAAGCTATGGCCTCACCCTCACCAAACATCATGTTCAAAAGCACATCTCTACCTGGAGCAAATTTTTCAGAATCACGAAATTGAGTGTAAAAAGCAGGGGGATCAGATTTCACATCACACTCTAATTTCAAATAAAGAATGATCGCCCCCAAAGTATGAGGTCCAAATATCTTATCGCCCACCCCCGTATTTCTCACATCGACATCATCAATTAAAGTAGGATACTTTCGGTATAACATTCCCTGTAAATGACCCAAGAATTTATAATCAGAATCTTTCCCCATAATTTCCAAAAAACTCTCCCCCAAAGCATCCCAATCGGGATCTAAATCATCCCCCAGATCATCCTTTAAAAAATTTTCAATGTCATCCCTCTTTGTGGTCAATAATTTTTTAATTTCTTTATCCCTTTTTTGCTGAACATCTAACTCTTTCTTAAGGGACTCTTTCTTTTTAACCCCTTCTTTCTTTTCTTCTACTTCTTCAGCTTTTTCGAAAGCCGGAGCAAAAGGATTACGCCACACCAAACGCGCGGGCTTAAAATCACTGTGATGAAAATCAGACTTGAACATCAATAATGGATTTACTTCAATGAATCCTTTTATTATAGCATTTTAAACAAAAAAAAGCAAATTGTATTAATGGCGCAGATCAACTATAGTCGATATACTTGAGTATCAGAGAATGATTAAAACTCAGCAATCTTAAATAGAATATCAAAGCGTCTATTTCTGGATTTTTAACTGGCCCTGACCACACAACCATGATCCAAAGAGACAATCAAATCATCAACACTGCAAGCACCACCCAAGACAACAAATTAGACCTAGCCCTGCGCCCCAAAAAACTAGACGAATACATTGGCCAGCGTGATGCAAAAATGAACTTAAAAGTGTCCATGCAAGCCGCCCAAAAACGCGACGAACCCATGGAACATCTCCTCTTTTATGGCCCTCCCGGACTCGGAAAAACCACCCTCGCCAACATCGTCGCCAGCGAAATGGGCGTCAACATCAAAACCACCAGCGGACCCGCCATCGAAAAACAAGGCGACCTCGCCTCCATCCTGACCAATCTAAAGGAAAACGATGTCCTATTCATCGACGAAATCCACCGCTTAAAAACCCAAATCGAAGAGATTTTGTATAGCGCTATGGAAGATTACGCTCTAGACATCATCATTGGCAAAGGGCCCACCGCCAAAAGCATGCGACTGGACCTACCTCGCTTCACTCTGATTGGAGCCACCACCAAAATCGGCTCCCTCTCCGCTCCTCTACGAGATCGCTTTGGGCACATTCATAAACTGGACTTCTACTCAAACGCCGAAATGGAGCAAATCTTAAGCCGAAGTGCAGACTTATTGGGATTTAAAATCGACCAAAAAAGCGTCGCTAAAATCGCCCAATCCGCCCGACGGACCCCACGGATTGCCAACCGCTTACTCAAACGGATCCGAGATTTTGCCACCGTCGAAGACGTGGAAGCGGTGAGCCTAGCATTCACCGAAAATTGCCTCAAAATCATGGGAGTTGACCTCCTCGGCCTAGACAAAACCGACCGCCAGATTTTAATCACCATCATCGAAAAATTTCAAGGCGGACCCGTCGGCGTCAACGCCATCGCCGCCGCCACCGCTGAAGAAGCCGAAACCATCGAAGATTTATACGAACCTTACCTGCTGCAAATCGGCTTTTTAGACCGCACCCAACGCGGCCGAGTGGTGACAGAAAATGCCTATTTACATTTGGACATTCAAAGGCCAAAAGGGCGACATTCAGAACAAAAAAACCTGTTTTAACGAGCGGTTAGTGGTTAGTGATTAGCAATAAACTGAACTACTTTTTAGCTCCGCTAAAAAATAATTAAGCAACGCTAACCGCTTATCGCTTATCGCTAACCGCTTACAAATGAATCACATCGATGAAATCAAAGCCAAGCTCAGCATCGAAGAGCTCGTGAGCGGTTATGTGCAACTGAAAAAGGCAGGGCGCAACTTAAAAGGACTGTGCCCCTTTCACAACGACAGCCGACCCAGTTTTATGGTGAGTCCCGAAAAAGGAATTGCCTACTGCTTTTCGTGCAATACAGGGGGGGATATTTTTAAATTCATCCAACTGATCGAAAAAGTAGACTTTCCTGAATCAGTCAGGATCTTAGCAGAACGAACCGGTGTTAGACTACCTGACTTTAAACCAGAAGTGCAAGACCAACGACGACGTGTTTTAAAGGCCAATGAACTTGCAGTAGAATTTTTTGCGACACAATTAAACGCATTTGAAGCAGGAGTGAATTATTTTAAAAATCGTGGACTGAGTGATGACACCATCAAACACTTTAAACTCGGCTTCGCACCCGACTCCTATCATCAATTAAAAGACAACCTAAAAAAACAGCAATTTTCAGAAAAAGAACTCCTAACTGCCGGACTGATCAACCAACGCTCTGTGGCCGATCAAAACACTTATGACCGCTTTCGAGGACGTTTAATTTTTCCCATCTTTGACCATCAAGGCAACGCCGTAGGATTTGGAGGACGAATCATGGGGGAAGGTGAGCCAAAGTATTTAAATTCACCCGATACACCCGTTTATAATAAAAGCTTTGTCCTTTATGGATTGAATTTAGCCAAAGAGAGCATCAAAAAAGAAGACATGGTTGTGTTTGTAGAAGGCTATATGGATGTGATCACCGCCCACCAAGCGGGAACCAAGCACGTGGTCGCCACCTCGGGAACAGCCCTAACCGCCGGGCAGTTAAAATTGATCAAACGCTACACCAAAAACATTGCCCTAGCCTTCGATCAAGACACAGCTGGAATGGAAGCCACTAAACGAGCTATTGAATTAGCCAAAGCAACGGAGCTGAACGTCAAAATCATCATCATTCCTAATGGAAAAGATCCAGATGAATGCATCAAAGCATCCAAGGAAGAGTGGCTAAATGCCGTTAAAAATGGCGTGTCAGTGATGGATTTTTACTTTGATCATGCCCTAAAATTAAATGACAAGAACACCCTAGAGGGGAAAAAAGCTATTGTTAATTTTTTACTCCCCATCATCAAGATTTTTCCAAGTAAAATGGAGCAAAATGAGCACCTAAAACACCTCGCCTTCGAACTAAAAACAGAAATCGAATATCTATGGGAAGACATGAAACGGATGAAATCCCCCACTCATAACGACACATTTAAAAAAGATATAGAGGCTCCCAAACCCCAAGAAAAGACTTCATTCAGCCGAGAAGAGTTTTTACTAGGCTTCATCTTAAGAGCACCGGAATTTTACCCCATCGTGTGTCAAAATCTAATCGACAACATTGCCTTCGATCCTCAAACGGAAATCGTTTACAAGACGCTGAAAAACCTGTACGATTCTAGAAGTGAGGACTGGCTCACACCGCCCAAAAAGGACTTGCCTGAAACATGGCACGAAAAATTAGACATTCTCCCCCTTTTAATCGATGAGCATTATCCAGAAATCAATGATGAAATTGCAAAAAAAGAAATCAAAAGCTTGATCCACATGATCAATAAAAAGAATTTAAAAATCGCCCAAAAAGACTGTGAATTTAGAATTAGAGAGGCTCAAAACTCCGAAGAGCGCAATAAGCTCTTGAGCCAATACAACAAAATCTTACAACTGGAACAGAAGATATAAATAAATCCTTACCACTTAGCCTCTAGCCTCATTCAATGGCCAAAAAAGTTCAAAAGAAATTCATCGCCCAACCCTCAGATGATGATCTAGCAAAATTTCCCAAAGGAATAAAACGGCTGATCAAAAAGGGCCGTGAACAACGCTTTGTAACACATCAAGAGCTTCTAAAAGCTATGCCAGAAGTGGAAGATAATGTCATCATGCTCGATGAAATCTACACCCTTTTTCTAGATTTGGGCATCGAAATCATCGACGTGAAGAACGACATGATTTGGGGTAAAAACAACGCCAAAAAAAGTGGTAAAAAAGAAGACAGTAGCGGAAAAGACGAGGAAGATTGGATCGATTTAGATGAAGAGTTCCCAGACGAAGCCGATGAAACTAAAAAAGAAGATGAAAAAGATGAAAAAGAAGAAGCCGATGAGAAAGCCAAAAAAAAACGCGCCAATTTAAAAGAAATTGCCAACGACTCAGTGCGCATGTACCTGAGTGAAATCGGACGTGTAGACCTTTTGACCGCTGCCGAAGAAATTGACCTAGCCAATCGCATCGCCAAAGGTGATCCTGTGGCCAAACAAAAGCTAGCTGAAGCAAACTTACGGCTGGTTGTCTCCATCGCCAAAAAGTACATTGGACGTGGCCTTTCGTTCCTAGACCTGATTCAAGAAGGAAATATTGGCCTATTTAGAGCCGTTGAAAAATTTGATCCCACCCGTGGTTTCAAATTCTCAACCTACGCCACCTGGTGGATCAGACAAGCCATCACTCGGGCCATTGCCGATCAAGCCCGCACCATTCGGATTCCGGTACACATGGTTGAGACTATTAATAAACTCACCCATACCCAACGACGACTATTACAAGAATTTGGACGGGAGCCCACAGTAGAAGAATTAGGGTCCGAAATGGACATGGACGTGAAAAAAGTGCGTCACATCCTCAAAATCTCTCAAGACATTGTGTCACTCGAAGCCCCTGTTGGCGCCGAAGAAGACAGTAAATTGGGTGATTTCATTGAAGATGACGATGCTATTTCTCCTAGTGAGGCGACCAATCGCCAGATCATGAAGGAGAATATCCACTTCATGCTCCGCTACCTAACACCGCGTGAGCAGAAGATCATCCGCATGCGCTTTGGCTTAGACGATGGCATCGGTCATACCCTGGAGGAAGTGGGTAAAGAATTTGGTGTCACCCGTGAGCGGATCCGCCAGATCGAAGCAAAAATCTTACAAAAAATGAGGGATCATCCCACCAGTGTAAAAATCAAAGAACGGTTCTAATTGGAATGAATCGAGCAGAAAATAATAAGCATCTAACAATCAACACATCATGGCTAACGACAATGCAGTACTAGTGACTGAAGAGGGGTTAAAAAAACTTCAGGAGGAATTGACAGAATTTCAGGGGCCACGACGTAAAGTCGTGGCAGAAAGATTAAAAGAAGCCATTGCCTATGGAGATCTTTCAGAAAATTCAGAGTATGAAGAGGCTAAAAATGAACAAGCCTTTGTTGAAGGTCGCATTGTAGAACTAGAACAAATGGTCGCCAATGCTCAGATCATTGAAGACAGCAAAAGTAGCAAAGGCACCGTTCAAATTGGAACCACTGTCACCGTTCAAAACATCACTGAACAAGATGAGGCTGAAACCTACACCATTGTAGGGTCCACCGAAGCGGCACCATTGGAGCACAAAATCTCAAATGAATCCCCCATTGGCTCAGCCTTGCTCGGAAAAGAGAAGAATGATGTCGTAAAAGTAAAAGTGCCAGCTGGGATATTTGAATACAAGATTTTGAAAGTGAAATAGTTCTTTATGAAATGCATGTCATTCAAAAATCTTAAGCCCCTCAAAGATTGCATCACAGATAAAGTCTTCAAGTAGCGAGTGGTCACCTTCGTTTTGAGCTTTGGCAAGGTAAGTGTAATAAAACTGTTTTTTGTGCTGAATAATGATGGCCGGCACCAGGTCATTCTGAATCAAATCCCCATGATGAGCAAGTGAACAATGCGGCCATTTC
>JAUHXI010000097.1 GCA_030426875.1 bacterium | reverse complement strand
CATCAGGATCTTGACGGAGAATGACCCGAAGCGCTACAGCAAAATCATAGCCAATGCGATGAAACATTTGAGACTGATTCACGAGTGGGATTTCGGCTTCAATAGGATCTTCTAAGGTCATGCAATTCTTTTCTGAACGATTGATTTCTTTTAATAAGGCATAAAGCGTGGTTGTTTTCCCACTCCCCGTTGGCCCTGTGATACAAATGAAACCATGAGGCAAGATGATGGCCTCTTCCAATAATTTTAAACAAGGGGGTAGAATATCCAACTTGTAAAGATCACAGGTTGTCACATCTGCCATTTGACGGAGTACAATTTTCTCCTCCTGATCATTTCTAATAGTACTCGGCATAAAGGAGAGGCGAAAGTTATAAACCACCCCCTTCAACTCAAAAGAAATACGGCCATCTTGTGGTAAACGCCGCTCATCAATTTTCAACCCTGCATCAAGTTTCAATTTATTCACGATGCCTCGATAAAGACTAATATCCTTATACACACCTTGATCGAAACAGCGGCCATCCACTCGATAACGACAAGTGAAAGCCTTGAGTCCATTTTCATCTAAAGTCAGATCAATATGAGTATCCGAAGCGTCTTGATCAATTGATTTTTTTAACATTTGATAAACAAAGCCATTTGCATCAATCGAATCCTTATCATCAAGAATGGAAATAGAGGTACTTTTTAAAGCTTGAAGGTTCATAATGAATGAATTGACTAAAAAATAAAATTTGAAATTACTTATTATTCACTCACCTCACACACGCTTCTAGCTTTAGGCCATTATTGCCAATCTTAGAAGTGGTGAGTGGCTAGCAGTTAGGGGTAAGCTTTTTTATTGCTACCACGCTAAAAATAGTTTCTCTAACAGCTCCTCAATGATTGTGACCATAAAAGAATATTCGAGGGCTGCGTAAGGTGAGTGATTAATAAGGATCTAAAATAGCACCTGTTCCTGGATTGACCTGCTGCCAAATATGGTACTCATCTGGCAGTTCGGTGTCACCAGGGGCTGGAATAGCATATTTTCGCATATCCTCAATGATGTATTCTGAAGGTTGATTGATCTTGTCCGGATTCAGCTCTAAAAGTGGCTTTCGCTGCCAATAAGCCTGACCTGCGATCACATCTCCTAGAATCCGTAACTGCTGATGGCTCTCACCACTATAGAAATTTTCACGAGCTAAAATCAACAACTCAATGTCTTCAACTTCACCTGAAATGTAGACATTTTTAGCATCAATTCGAAGAGAAGTGATGTCGTTGTAATGATTTGTTGAATGCGAATCATAGAAAATATTAGCGTTGATATACAGATCACCATCCACATGAATTCTAGACTGCCCTCCAGTAAAAATAACTTCGTCATCAATGCCTTCGGACCCAATTGTTAGATCACCATTTTGCTGCCATACAACCGCATCGTTAATATCCACCTGCCCCTCAAGGAATGGAGGAAGTTGATCCACTTTTACGGGTCCATATTTCTCTCGAGTCAATAAATCTTGATAATAATCGCGTGGATTATTCTCTCGATCATAAGCCTCACCACGTCTCAGATAAGAAAAATCGGTTCCACCAACCTGCCAACTTTCACCTTGAGCAGAAACAAAAGCCTCATTGCCTTGATTGGCAAAAATCATGTAGTCACCATTGGTTTCGCCAACCGGTGTGTAGCGACTAGAGGGTGTAAGGATTCGATCCGGATCATGAACATATTCATTAGAAAGCATATAATCCCCTCCCTCAAAGGTTAGATTGACCCAGTTGGAAGGGCTATTATTATTTAAAATGGCTCCATTGGTGCCCACATGACCCCCCTCTGTTTTTAGCCACGCTGTGGAGCTGTAAACAGAAATATTTGTGGAATCGTCATCTGTCAAATCAATAGGCTCACTACTCGTTTTTTGCCACGTGTGAACAGGGTATTCATCAGTATGCGTGCAATCTTCTCCACAGCTACAGGAATCATATTCAATCATCTCTCCTGTTGTGGTATAGCTCCATAAATCCTCATTCAACCCCTGAGATTCGGCGAAAGATTCAACTGTTCCAAGAGCTCCATCTTCAATTGCACGGGCCAGGGTAAAATTATCTGGAGCCTTGAGAACACCTCCATTTTGCATAAAGTTATTCACAGATGAAGTGTCGCCATAAGAATAAATTTCTGACTTCGAATGATCACCACCCCCCACAACTAAACGGGGAGCTTGACTGGGAAAGGATGAGTTGAGCAAGAATTGAAGCGAACTACTTTGCAAGGAGCAGTTAGACATTTCATCACAACCACCCCCCGAAGAATTGTAAGCATAGACCGTTGAATTTTTTCCATGAGGGTACAAATAGTCACTGCAATACCCCTTGTGAAGATTGTAGCCAGTGTCATAAATGCCATAGCCACCAGTTAAATTGAATGTATTTGGCCTGCCTCTGCCTGTGTATTGGATGGCGTATTGAGTTTCGGTCATATCAGCCTGATCAGATCTGGGTTGTCCATTGGCAGAATTTAGGATTAAATTAGGAACCTGCTCAGTGAGTAAAACAAAATCACCTTCACTCGGTTTAAATTGAGCGTTTAAGGGGTGAATAATTTCATTATTAAATGTTTCAAGGTCCATTTGCAAAGAGGAAATATCAAAGCCAACATTTCTAATTTCATCCAATGTTTGAATTCCAACCTTCACCTGTGTCCGCATGATCACACTCACCGACTCGCCAGGAAGGAGAGGTTCAGTGAATAAAATGGTCCCACAATTTTCAATACAATCAAGGCCATCAGGTAGGTAAGTGACCAAATTGACCCCATCAACTGGTAAGCCACCTGCATTATTAATGGTGTATTGATAGTCGATCGCAGCCCCACTAAAAACCTGTTGACCTGCCGGCGGGTATGACTCAACACTAACATTTAATGCCCCTACGGCCTCGCCAGTAATGGTGGTATTGATATTGTTACTAAAAATAGGAATGGCTGAATAATGAGCCACTGCAGAGGCAAAAGCCACAGTGTGCAATGGATCATCTAAAACGGCATCAGGAACTGTGACTTTGTAATGCGATTCAAATCGAATGGTCTCACCTGGTAGAATCTCTTCAATGTCATAGCCCAGAACCAAAGGACCACTTTCATTCTCATCCACCACATCCACCCAAGATCCGCTCAATCCTCTTTTAAATTTTGTGGAATTTTTTTGGTAAGTCATATAGGCAGGTTCACCTAAAAAAACCACTACATTTTTATGAGATTTTGAGCCTGAATTGATCACATCTAAACCATAGATCACAACACGTTCTTTTTCTACAGATTCTTGAGCATCTTCAAAATCTGTGATCAAATCTTGTGTCTCAATAGATAAAGTCATTTGAAGGTCTTCTAGAGGGGTGTCAGCACTGACTGGCTTATCCATAAAAATAGTAAGACTAAAAGCTAAAATTCCAATGATTGTTCTGAGTTTTATATTCATGAATATTAGGTGTTAATTTGAATGTTTTTATTTAAATTTATAAAGAAGCAGCACCATTGGCATGAAGGATCATGAGTGGAAAAAGTGAGCTATAATGATAAATTACCCCTCAATCTAGCAGAAAGTTCATCCAGCGCTCTTTCAAAAAGAGAATCAATATCTTCCGTGTGGTTCACCCGAGTAATGAGCTTGTAAATTAAAGAACGATTCAACTCAGTGGACTCTAAATCATATTCGACATACTGATCTTTATTAATGAAATTCATGATGTAATAAAGCACCCCATAATAACCAGAATCCAATTCAACCGTATGCCAAACATCCGAATGAATGAGCTTACTGAAGTAAAATAAAGCTGGCTCAAAATCTAAATTTTGATCGGGGTTAAACTCAGGAGTGGAAGAAGTAAATTGAGCATAATCAGCAACAATCGGATCTTCAATACAATTGAACATGAGTTCAACCCCATCCTTTTCTGTTAAAGTCCCACCACCCACAAGGTCCGCATAAAATTCATAGGGACGAGAGGGATTACTCTTGGCATTATCTTCAAAGATCACCTTAATTTGCATGATTTGGTAATGATTGCAGTCGTTTAATGGAATGATATAGCTCTTTTGACTGGTTGTTTCAAGGAGCTCATCGCCCATCCAAACCTCAAATGACTTTCCCTCATCAACCGTCGAACCTGACCAAGTCCACAAAACATTCTCATCATCAATCAATTCAGCGGTTAGCACAATACCATCGTCATAAAGATGAATGGGTAGGCTAGCCGTCACACCCTCCCCACCAATGGAACGATAGGGGGTGTGAACTTTAATTCGATAAGTGAAATAATCCGCAGACAACATGTGCTCTGGTATTTTCCCTTCATATTTCAACCGACCAGAAACATTTGGATTCACCTGCCTCACCAAAGACACAGAGGCCTGCTCATTGTCTGCATTTTTGAACTCCACCTCGACACCATTAATGGTTTTTTCTTTGTTTTCCAATTCAATTTCCAAAGAAATAGAGTCATCTAAAATGATCTCATTTTCGGGAACATGATGGATGATAATTTCATTCTGAATCTCATTTTCGTAATTGAATTGATGAATGGAATGACCCTCAAGCAAAAACTGTGCAGGCGCCCCTTCAAATTCACCAGGAAGATAACTTGTGTAGTACTGAAGACCAAATTCATTCTCATTTTGAGATAAAATCATGTCTATTAAACTTGTTAAGTCCGAACCAAATCCACCCAAATAACCCCCCGGAATCGCATGGCTAAAATCAGCCAATACAGTCACCGGATCACTGACTCCAATGCCATGGATTGAACGAAGTGGGTGACCTAAGATAAAAGTGAGTTCATTGTTTTGAGTTACATCTGCAATAGCCTTCTTCAAGGCAGATCCAGTCACACCATCAAGTCGGTGGTCTAAAAAGGCTGAACCATTGGCAATCAGCATGATTTTTTGGGAGCCATCTCGAGCACTTTGAGCAGAAAGATCACCAATACGCCTAAAGCCATCGATTTTACCATCATAAACTGTATCGAAATTGACCCCTTCAATCACTTTTAACAAGGCTTCCAGGTCGCTGCCCTTATAATCAACTGAGCCATCAAAGCTAGATAAAACAACATGGACATCTAAATCTGTTTCAAATAAATGATTAAAGAATCCTTGTAAATTAGATCGAATGAGTGAGTCAAAAGCAATGTTTTTGACATGAGTATCCAATAAGACATGGACATCAATTTTTTCAGGTTTTTGACGAGGCGGAATGAGCACCAAAGGCCCATTATTCTCACGCTCACCTTCTAAAATTTTAAAGTGCCTAGGCAGCAAACCTTCCACATCACCATCGATGCTCAAAGTAGACCGAATGCGTGGAAAGTCTGATTCAACCACCTGAACATCAGAAGCCACATATGGCTCGGAGGCGTTTGTAGTCACAATCACAAAACCTAACAATACTGCTGTAGATAAAATATATTTTAATTTTTTCATTTCTTATAATTAAGTATTAATTATTGTTTATTTGTAAAAAATGACGATTATTTTGATATGGAGCCATCTGAAAAGTGAGCATAATTAAGACCAGGAGCTAAGCCCTCTTCGGTTTGACGCTGATATTTAACCCGCTGATAAAGACCGCCTGGTGTAGCGCCAATCAAATCAAAGGTTTGCATGAGGCCAGGTATCACGACATTTCGACCTTGATGTGAGGCCGTGAGTTTAAAATGAATGGGTTTATTGTCCAATGTCTGGAATTGGAGAATGTAATTGTAAGTTAATGGTTGAAAGCCAGAGATATGAATCGCTTTTTTAAAGGGACCTCCCTGCCCTCTAACATCCACCACCAAAGGCAATCCCAAATCCTTAACCATTCCACCAGACGAATGATCACCTG
>JAUHXI010000096.1 GCA_030426875.1 bacterium | reverse complement strand
TGGGTCCGTCTATCATCGTTAAAAATGGCTCTAAATGCCTTTGTACAATAACAGCCACTTCACCTCGAGTGATGCTTTCCCCCATGCCAAAACTCCCATTGTCATACCCTTTCCACAGCCCGTCTTGACGACCATTTTCAATGGCTTCGTAAGCCCAGTGGCCTGGTTCAATGTCACTGAAGGCATTTGCTACAGTAAGGTTTATGTCATCAATTTGAGGTTCAATTGTCCCATCCAATCTTTGTTCAATTGAGAATGTATCGCGGTCGATGATGACGGCCACTTCTTCGCGTGTGATGTTCGTTCCCATGCCAAAACTCCCATCTTCATAACCTCCCCATAAGCCATTAACATAACCTTCTGCTACAGCCGAATAGGACCAATGGTCTTCGGGAACATCAGTAGCTATCTTAGATTCTTCAGCCATTGAGACCTCAGAAAAAATAAAGCTTAGGAGGAGGGTTGCTATTGAAAGTAGTTTAATCTTTTTCATTGTATTTATTTGAGTTAAAAGCTTATTAAATAGTGGGGTGCGATATTTTTTAATGTCTGAATCCGTCTGAGATTCCAATCATCATTATGAATACAAATATTAGTATGATTAAAATCAAAACTTGCAAAACTCTCAAAATTCTTTTTTCTCTTTTTAGCATTTTGAGTTCAATTAAAACAATTCCAAGAAATAGAAAAAAGTTAATTATCCAAAAATTTCTCCCAGTGCTGGATAAGTTTCTAAACATTTCATCCACTCCATAAAGTGCTACGCTTGAAAAGAATAAAAAAAGGTAGCATAAGATAAGTGTTCTGTTGACCACTCTTAATGAGGCAGTGATGAGTGGCTTGATATTAAGCATTTAAAATTGATGTTGTTTAATGAATATACGTCTGCTATTCCTCCACCTTCACCACTTCCCCCTCCTCAATCTTAAACACCTCAATCCCTGCCATTCCCAGTAGTGCCACCCCTTCTCGCTTTCGGTAATCTTCCAAAAAGAAAACCTTCTTCACGTTTCCAATATTGATCAGGCGTTTGGCACAGGCGGCGCAAGGCAGATGGGTCACAAAAATGAACTTCTCCACAAAGCGTGGGGAGTCACAGTTGATGGCGGCGTTTTCCTCTGAGTGCAGGCAACCACAATTGCCGGGTTCTTCTCGGTCACAGGTGTTGGGGAGCCCAGCGGCGTTGCCGTTATAGCCCACAGAAAGGACTTTTCTAAAATCCGTACTTGTGACGACCGTTCCTACATTCAGACGCTTGCAACTGGAACGTCGGGCGATGGACTGGGCGAAGTCCATGTAGACAGTTTCGAAAGAGGGGCGGCTTGATTTGCTTGATTCCATGGTCAGATTTAGTTATCTTTTTGATTTCGACCTTGCAGAGAGATCTCTACTTTACAATGATTTTAGAGACTTCTGGTCATCTTAATCTCATCATACAAGGCCATGAAGGCTTCTTCAACCTCATCCATTTCCATGACGTTTTCAAATTCAAAATCAGCCATGTCGATGCATTTGGCCACCTGTTGTCCTTCGAGAGGTTCACCTTCTCCCATTTCACGGTGGAGTTTTTGAAGAATGCTCGCTTCATCTAAGGTGTCATCAGCGCGTTTGCGAGATAGGATGCGGCTGACTATTAGATCTTCTGGTGCCGTGTTGGCGATCAAAACAAAGTGGGGATGCTTTCTGAGTTCCATGGCTTCAGCGGGATTGCGAATCCCATCAACGATCCAATGGTCACCTCCTTCTTGTTGGATTTTTTCGAGCGCTTTTTTCCCTAAAACTCCGGCTCCAAATACTTCTCGCAATTTTTGACCGGTGGTCATTAAATTATCGCGTACTTCTTCCAGTCCTGCCTTGCGGCATTCGTCTCGAACAATGCTCGAAAGGGTGGTGTGCTTGAAGCCTCGTTTTTTGAGGGCATTGACGATGGTGCTTTTGCCCGAGGCCATGGGGCCGGTTAGTCCAATGATCACATTCTTAATTTTAAGTTCTAAATTCTAAATTTTATTGATGGTCATCAATTGGAAATACTTTTAGAGTTTGACCACTTTTAGTGGCAAGCGCTCTATATTTCTTGGTGATTCTAAATGACCAGATGTTATCTGATTTTGGTTCACGTTTTTTGAGATCCAATCCTGTGTAATCACTTGATTTTATCTTTTCTGACGCTTTTTTAAATTGCTTCAAAATATTGCGGGATTGCAAATAAACGTATTCTTTTTTACTGATTTTAACCCTACAAATGTTCCCCATTATTACATTTCAATTAAGCTTCCCTTTGCGTCTTCCTCCAGCATGTGTTCATACGCCTCTCGATCTTTTTTGGCATATTTTTTACTGTAACCTGCCTTGATTAAATTCTTCTCTAATTGCTCCCCTGTTAAATTCTTAGACGTGTCATCTGTGTCATCTTCTAAAGAAAAGTTAACCCGCCTGTCTCGAATAAGCTGTAAGTAGAAGGCTTTGGTAATGGAGCTGATGCTGAATCCTAATTTTTCGAGAACTTCTTCTAATTGCTTTTTCACTTCTGGGTCGATTTTAATGTTGACTTGTGCACTCATGATAGCTTTTTATATAATAATTATTACTTTTTATATTCTAAGTATATCATTTTTATTTACGACGATCAATCGTTTAAAACTGGCAGACTTGTATACATTGTAAGGTGCAAAGTTCTGCCTCAGACAGGTTTCGGCAGGCCGATTCACAGTCATTATGAGTTCCACCCAGATCATCACACATGTCGGCGCTCATGCCTTCACATTCTTGGGTTTCCTCAAGCCATCGTCCATCAAAGGAAAGGCAGGCCCCTTCGGGATTGGGTGCTTCATCAACACATTCACCTTCAGTGATGTTGGTGGCACCGGCATTTTCCGCTTCGCAGCGGTTGGTAAAGGTTGTTTTTAATGGGGGGCAAGGTGTTGTGAAACAATTTACAGTCACCTCCCCACAGACGGGATTAAATTCCCTTGTGCAGGGCTTTTGATCTCCAGAAAGCGGCTGCTCTAAATCCTCAATTTTTTCAACAAATGTCGCCCCTTCATGACTGCATTGTCGGGGATAGCTCTCCATGGCAGGGTTTCCGGCGGCGATGCATTCGTCAAAGTTGCTGACCTCCATTTGATCAGTTGGAGTTGTGCAGGCACTCAGGGTTAAGAGTGTGATGAGAAAGGTGAGTTTTAGCTTCATGAAAAATAGCTGATTGAATTAATGGGTTTAAAATGAATGCATTTATGCAGCCTCAAATCTAGCCTTATTGTCCACCATCCATTTCACCTGGTCAGCCTCAGTTTTACTAGAGTCATTCATCACATCAGCATGAGCTTCCATATAATGAGGCATTAGGGCTTTCATCCACGCCTCAAAGGTTTCGCCTTGGGCGGTTGCGTCGCAAAGGTCGCAGCTAAGGGTTGTCATAATGGGTTTGGTTAACAATAATGAATTGGAATGGTTGAAATTATTTTTTGTCTAATTGTAGCATGAAATATTTAATTCTATTAAAAAAATTCTAATACTGATCTTTTGAACTTAATAGAGAATGAGATTTATTTTTGCTGGCCATCTACCTTATTTTTCTGCGGTTGAAACATTTTGTTGCTGATCCCAAGCATCCAATAGGTAAAGAAAAAGTAAATGAGTCCAATGCCTAAATGGATTGCTATTGCAAATGCCCAGTCGTCTTTATACTCTTCCCAGAAATAGTAAAGACCTAGAAGGATTGATATAATTGTGTGAATAGCACTTGTTTTTAACTTCAATTTTTTGGGCATTGCTTTTTCAAATTTCTCTGCGTATAAGCTCCCAATAATCGTTACAGATATGAAGTGGCTTGTTCTTAAAATCGACCTATCTTGAGTAAAAATACTCATTAAAAGGCTTATCAAGGTGCCTATTATTAATAGTAGGATTGCTAGAATAATAGGGTTTTCTAGTAATTTTGATTTACTTTTATGCATTTTTTAATTTTAAAAAATTATTGCGATTTGATTTGAAATTTTTTGCAACAAGGATTGATTCTAATGATTCAAATATCTTTTTAATCGTTACTTGTCTAAAAAGAGTCTATTTAAAAATACTCCTCATATTCTTCAAACCACTCCTTCCATTCTTCCACCAATTCAGGGTGATCTTCAGGTTCAGGAAAGGCAGGTGCACGATGATTTTCACCTGTAAAAACCAATACATTTTCGTCTTGTGTAGCAAGCGATAAGGCATATAAAGTTTGAGTCCGTTCGTAATCGTCGTCAGTGTCCAATTTTTGGATTAAATAGGGGATGGCTGGCTTGCCAATTTGACCGAGTTCCTCGGCGGCAATGTACCATGTGTAATCTCCATAAACGGACGTATAATTGGGGTCTTTTAACTTGTCCAAAAGGAATGATAGAATTTCTGCGTCTGTTTTTTCAGAAATTCCTTCTAAAATTTCACTGCCATCAAAGAATATTTTTGCCTCTCGAATTTTAGGGAATTGTAAAATGGTTTGCCTGATTTGAGCATCGATTTGTGATTCTTGAATAATTCCTGCCACATTATAGTCACCCGTTAGGTAAACTTCAGCAAGACCATCGTCTATATTTATTTCTTGTATTTTCAAGTCAGAATCATATAGAAAATTATAAAGGCCAGATTCCGCATCGTATTTTTCTTTGACAGAAAAAAGTTCTAACAAGGCTGTTTCGACTGGATTGCTACTTTCAGGGATGGTTCTATTGATTGCTACAAGGCTATCATTATAGGCAATTTTTTGACCAGATTTGCCATTGTCATCCAGGGCGATTAAAAAAATACTGATGACTTTTTGGTTCGTTTGCGCTTCTTCGATTTGTGGGACTTGGTCAGTTGAACATCCACTTAAAGAGAATAGGCTTACTAACATGGCATAGAGAATTCTTTTGATGTTCATGAGCTTAAATAATTTTTTAATTTAGTGGCATAAGGTGTCCGTTCCGCCTCTGTGGTTTGTCGATTTTCCAATTGATATAGGTTATCATTTTCGTAACGAGGGAACACATGCAAATGATAATGCCACACATCTTGATCACCTGCCGGTTCGTTGTGCTGACGTGAGGACACTCCATCGCAATTGTAGCCTGCCTTGAAAGCTAGAGCTATTTTTTTCTCCAGACGATGTATTTCAGCAGAAACTTCGTCCGGCAAGGTGTATAGGTTTTCAAAATGTTCATTGGGAATGATAAGGACGTGTCCGGGGTTATTGGGCCACCAGTGGGAGGCGATGAAGGCGGTTGCGATTTCATTTTGAAAAACGATGTCAGATTGTTTAGTGATTACAAATTCATCTTCTATTCCATTTGAAATGCGACAGAAGGGGCATTTGTAATTTTCTTCAGCGTGAGTCATTTTAAGGAATTTGGAATTAAAAGCTGTTTGGCTACCTAGCAGCATTACCTATTCCAAGGAAGACAATAATCAAATACGCTATTGCTCCAATTAAGAAGAGGATAAATAATTTTCTATTTAAATGCTTATATTTTGAGCCAATGCCAAACAAAGCTCCAATTAAAGTGTAGTTTATGATGACAGCGAGGTGTAATTTAAAGAAAAATGATCCAGGAATTAACCCCTCTAATGGCTCGAGTAAGTACCCAAATGGAATGGTCGACATATAGGTGAATGTATTTAAGAAAAATTGCCAGGCTTTTTCTTCATAGCCCCACGGAAAGAGGAGGTTGATGATGGTGACAAGAATTCCAAATAGTAATCCATACAAACTCCATTTTATTGTTTTTTTCATTGTGATTTGATTATGGTTATTTGTTTTTAACTTTTTTGATCATACCCTTCTATCTAGGCTCTTAAAATCTTTTCCATGACTTTGCCTCTGGCGAGCTCATCCACCAGTTTATCTAGATAACGTATTTTTTGCATGAGTTTGTCTTCAATGTCTTCGACGCGGTGTCCGCA
>JAUHXI010000095.1 GCA_030426875.1 bacterium | reverse complement strand
GAATCATGATGATCACGGGAGACAATCCAGTAACGGCTAAAGCCATTGCAGAAAAAATTGGGATGAAGAATGGGGAGAATGAAATACAAGTTTTTACCGGGGATCAAATCAAGCGCATGCGAGATTCCACATTAATAAAATTACTAAGAAAGCAGTCAGTGATATTTTCCCGCGTTTCGCCGGAAGACAAATACCGCATCGTCAACCTCCTCAAAAAAATGGGCGACGTAGTGTCAGTCACTGGAGATGGAGTGAACGACACTCTGAGTTTGAAGCGTTCTGACATTGGCGTTTCAATGGGGAAAATGGGCAGTGAAGTAGCTAAAGAAGCTTCTGATATCGTACTATTGGATGACAATTTTCGAACTCTGACCGCAGCCATTGCAGAAGGGCGAACGATTTTTGCAAATTTAAAAAAGACCATCCTCTCCTCCATCACCTCAAATAATGGAGAATTATCTTGTGTGCTACTTGGGTTCATTGGAATAGCCATGGGACTACCCGCTCCCATAACTGCTGTGCAAATTTTAGCCATTGATTTAGTAGGTGAAATGCTACCTTTAACCGCCATCACTTTTGACCCAGCCGAAAAAGGACTGATGCAAAAGAAGCCTCGAAATTTAAAATCTCATATTTTAAACAAACACAGTTATTTAGATTTGATTTTTTACGGCTTTTGGATGGGAGCGGCTGGTTTCTTTTCATTCTACATGGTACACAAAGTAATGGGAGCAAGTCAACAAACTGGTCAAGCCGCTGCTTATGCCGCCATTATATTTTGCCAATTCATGAACATTCTATCCAGGCGAACTAGGCGGACGATTTTCACTCCCTATCTTTTTGCAAACAAGCAACTCTGGGGCTCATTCGCAATCTCACTCGCAGCAATCGCCTTGCTCATTTACGTGCCAACCGTGGCCATATGGTTTGGATTTGAAGGTCTCACCCTCAACCAACTCTTTTATCCAATAATGAGCGCCTTATTCTTTTTACTCTTACATGAGGGAGGAAAAATCTTAAAAAGAGTGACCAAAAAAGAATAATGGAACAGTGGAGACGGTATCGGATAAAAAAAATGAAAAGGGATGAAATATGAAGACACTAAAAGGATTCTTAGGCCTTCTTCAAAACACGCCGCTTTTTTTTCTGTTTGATTTCCACCTTCTTGATCGCCTCCAGCAACTCCCTAACCACATCTTTACCCCCCAAGCCAAATGCTAGTCCACCAGCAATCGTCAACATAGCCACAAAGCCAATGAATAAGGTGTTGATGAGAATTTCAGCAATCTGAAGTTGAGACAGAGCTGCCAAAGCCGAAAAAGCAACAACCGTATACTTAGCCGCCATGCCCAAAGCATTCCCAGTAGTCGACTTTGCAAATCCGAGAGATGTCTGAATAATGGCCTCCACTGTACCACCAATCCGAACCCCAACAAGAATGATGAATAGCGCGATGATGAGATCAGGCACGTAGCCAATCATGGAACTTAAAAATTCAGCCACCTCGGTGAGTTGAGCGATTTTAGTAGACTCAATGAAAAACAAAAAAATCAAATAGGCTTTAACTGATTTAGCAATAACATGAGAGGAGCTGAGCTTGGTGCGAGTTCGCTGTAAAAAGTGCTTGAGACCGACTTTTTCAGCCAAAACTTCTAACTTAATTTTTTCAGATATTCGAATGATGCCTCGTGCAGCCAATTCAGCCAAAATCAGCCCAAAAACAAACATGGCCAAGGCTCCTAAGATAAAAGGAGCAAATTCAACAAAACTAGCATAACGATTTTGAAGAATGTCAGTCAAACTTCCGGCAATGGTACTAATGAATTCTTGCATGAATAATTGAACGAATTTAATTCACTACTCAACTTTAAATTGAGGACTAAAATACTGAGTGGCAACGTACTTATCAGTAAATTATATCACAAAAACCCTTTTTAAACAAGGGCTTGTGAGTATTAATAAGAGCCGAACAAGGTTTAAAGCCTAAATAATGTGACACCGGCATGCTTTTTAAACGTAGACCCTAGTCAATGAAGTTTTATAGGCCGCCTCTAGTTCCAATGTTGAGATTTAAAGCTCAGACAAGTCAAGCCTCAACCTTTTCTATGATGTCATAATTATTCTGAAGGTACATCAGATCATCTTTTAGGCGTTTGAGGGCAGAGGTGATGTGCTTAATCTCCTTTAAAGACTCGTAAGCATTGCCACACTCCTTAACTGACATCTCTTCGATCAAACCCAATGTCGTAGCTAGGCTAGAAAAATAGTCTTTACCATCAACATGGAAACGAACTGATTTTTTGCGATTTTTAGTCATAATGGAGGAGGTTATTAGTAATTAAGAAGGGCTTAATGATTAACACCAAGTCCTATGTAGAAAAGGATGGATGATCATCCTTGAAGACAGTTTTATAACTTAAGGTTCTAATAATTCATTTACATGTCTCATCGATAGGTAGCAGCCTGGCCTGGCTGCTACTAGTGGACTAGCTAGTCATATGAAGTTGACCAAAGATTTTGATTCGAATCCAATGGGAGGCAAGTACCGTTGGGGGAAGTGGCTTGAAACAAAAATAGTAAGGAGAGCGAGAATCAAAATCTCTGAAGCAACTTCACTTGCTCTATTATATATAGAGTATATTAATAAATCAATTCATTTTATCTATTTTATCTTGTATTATATTATATATAGAGCGTAATAATAAATTCACTGAAAAACTAAACCCCTTTAACCCTATAAAAATGCTTCACGAAGAACTCAAAAAATTACGGCACGATAACAAATATACCTTAAAACAATTGGCCTCAAAGGTGGGCTATGGAACAGGCAATTTATCGTCATATGAGAATGGAAAACTAAAGGCAAAAGACGTGACAGTGATTCGAATTTTGATGCGCGGCTATGGGCTTTCTAAAAAAGAAGCAAAAATACAAGTGGCCTTATGGCGACGAGATGACATAGAAGAAACCTATCATGTAGAACTCGCTCAAGCGCCGGCAAGTTACAACAAAGGCAAAAAATCAACCCAGACACTCAGTCAATTTTTGGAAGCGGAAGGATTGGATAAAAAAGCCATTCAAGAGATTAAAAAAGAGATTAAAAAGTATAAATAACTCACCTCACACTTCTTTAAACAGTGAATAAAGGAAATAAAGATGATTCCGCGTCATGCTCTCCCCAGCCGTTTTTGTTTTAAATGTTTTTCTATGATCTTACGATCATTGTGAGTAATATAGGACATAGACCACTTGGGTTATAGATATAAATTTGTCATTCATATCCTAACACTCAGGTGGTCGAACTTATTCTAGAATAAAAGTGGTCCCTATAAAGGTTGAAATTTCCACCCTAAAATGCTAGAATAACGACAAAGTCACCCCGCATTATATTTTTTAATACATACGGGAAAATGGCTTTAAAACTAGTACAGTCATCAAACTCAATCGAAGAAAAACGCCCACGAGAAAAGCTAAAAAGCTATGGTGTGGCAAGTTTAAACGACAGTGAACTCCTCTCTGTTTTTTTAGGAACGGGCTACAAAAAATTAAACGTTCAACAACTCTCCAATCATTTATTAGCGGAGTTTGGAACAAGGGGGCTATTCCAACTCCAAGGCTTGAGCAACTTTCAAGAAGCGACGGGCTTGCCATTTGTAAAGTCTTGCCAATTACTGGCCGTGGGCGAGTATTTTAGGCGCTTGCAACGACAAGATGATGCTAGTTTAAAATCTTCAGAACAGTTTTTTGAGTACACCCGAGACGATTTTAAACGCAGCACATTTGAACAACTCAGAGTGACGTGCGTGGACGCCCAACGCCGAGTTTTATTCACAGGCCTGATTGCTCAAGGTTCCGGGAATAAGCTTTCGGTCACGCTTGCAGCTGTGCTCCACCATCCCATTCGACTGAATGCACATGCGTTTTATTTGGCCCACAATCACCCCAAGGGAAGCCTAAAGCCATCAAAAGAAGACATAAGCTTTACCTTGCAAATCAAAAAAGAGTCAAAGAAGTTCGGCCTACACTTTGATGACCATTTAATTGTAGGAAAGGAGGAGTTTTTTAGTTTTTCGCTGGAGGGGCTGATTTGAAAATAAAAAAATATTAAAACTAAAATTTTAAACGATCAAGACATCCCCATCAACTGCTCCACATCCTTAACCATTGAATTGGGATGGGATACCATGATGATATGAGGGCCCGGTTCAAAAATTACATTTCCATATTTTAAAACATTATGAAGCAAACCCTTCGTTTCTGCTCGAACTGACTTTACTTCTTTATAGGCTATTTCCTCCATGGTCTCATCAAAAAATAAAGTGTGGTGAATATAAATCACTCGTCTAGTGGTCAAAATAATCTGACTATTGGCATCACTGAAAAGGAAAAGGAAAAACCAATGATAAACAAAGAAAAATAAAACAAGTGCAAACAAGTAAACTCCATTCATAAAAAGGGGGAAGCTCACAGGGGAAAAATAATAGAAAACGATCAAAGCGGCCGAACCAGCCGTGAAAAGCAAGGTTATGACCAGAGGTCCAACGTATTTCATCCAATGTTCGCCAACAATACGAACTAATTTTTCTTCCTTTTCAAAATTAAAAACCATTAAATCGAGATACTATAATATACAAAAAAACTCAGAAAAATAAGTAAAAGATTAAGGAAAAGGTATGTTTTTAAAGGACCTTTATCAATCGGAACATCTGTACAATCTTCTGGTGAATGATCCTGATGTCTGAGTTTACAAAATAAATAACGACGCTTTGCAAAGGTTCTACGAGTCGCGATCACCATAAAAATCATGATTAGTAAAGATAAGCCATCTACAATAAGAATACCGATCAGCATGATGAGTGAGAATTAAGCTAACTCATTTTAACAGAAAAAGCATGGTTGTCGACACGGACTACATTTGCATCATGCTGATTGATTTTTAATGGGGCGAGTTATGGGGTTCGAACCCATGACCTTCTGGACCACAACCAGACGCTCTAACCAACTGAGCTAAACCCGCCATGTTTTGCTTAGGCCTTGTTTTCTGTCATTGCTTTTTTGAGGACTAAATTTCCAATGACCAAATTCCAATTTCCAAATAAATTCTCAATTCTAATTTTGAATGACTAAGCATAATCCATCCAAAGCCCACGTATCTTATAATAATTGAGCAGGAAAGGCAAGGTGGTTTGGCTGGAAATCTTTTTAACCCAAATCCAATCCCCCCCTTTCGGATACCGGAGCTAGGCTAGGGGGGCTACAATAAGCTTCAGAATTTGGCTTTGAATCTGGATTTTATACTAAAATCAATTAAACCGTGACATTTTAGGCTCCGCCTCTAATACCTCTATAACCTTGTGAATGATGTAAGCCGCTTCAGCACGAGTGATTTCATCCCCAGCAACAAAGGTTTCAGCCGTATAAAGACCATTGTCGATGGCCCAGTATTTGTAAGGATCGTACCAATTTTCAGAGACATAATAACCCATCAAATCAACCTCCGCACTTTCGAGGGCCAATTTGAGGGCTTCAACTCGAATGATATTGTTGCCGGGTCGAAAATAGCCATCAGGATACCCCTCAACAATATTCATGTCCACAGCTGTGAGCACATAGGGACGGTACCACGCGTCAAAACTCACGTCAGGAAAGGGTGTGTTTATATCATTCAAACCATCGCTCACCCCTGATATCTCAAGCAAGACATTGTCACTTTTTCCAGGAAGACTTGGAAGTTCTGGAAGCGTGGGAAGCTCCAAGTCAATATCCTCTAACTCATTTAAAATTTCATCTCCCACCTCCTCATCAGCTTCCATTGACTCAGGAAAAAGATGAACTGATGTGTCGACCGCAAAACTATTGAGCGACATCTTTAAAATTTCTGCTCGATTCACAAGATCATCAGGGCCAAAAAGCCCTGTTTCACCCTGCCCCTCAATCAATCCAAGCACCGCCAACCGATCA
>JAUHXI010000094.1 GCA_030426875.1 bacterium | reverse complement strand
GTACTTGGACAACAGATTCAACGGAGAGCGACACGACTACCACCACTGGAGAACCAGAGTGTGGAGATGGCGTTTTAGATGAAGGTGAAGCATGTGATGATGGAAATGACGTCAATGATGATGAATGTAGCAATGCTTGTGAAGTAGCTTATTGTGGGGATGGAATTGTTCAGGAAGAGCTTGGTGAAGAGTGTGATGAAAATGGAAACAATTGTTCAGATAACTGTGAATTCGGCATGTACATGTTTATCACTCCTGAAATTTTTTATGGCAGTGAATTAGGAGGTTACGAAGGTGCCGAAGTAATTTGCAATAAAATGGCCAATGAATTGGGTTTGTCCGGAACGTATCAGCCATGGTTAGCGGGTCAAAAATACACCCCAAAAAAAAGTCTAACATATCAATTTAACGGAGGGTACATCAACATCGACGGTTCAGTTATTGCTGAAAGTTGGAATGATTTAACAAGTTGTGATGAAAATGATGAATGCCTTCAGGAGGCCATAATGCCACCTGAAGATTGGCCTTATATGTACGGTGCTTACTGGTCTAATGTCAACAAAAATGGTGAAGCGGTCGAAACGGTTTTGCCCGAATTAGGACATTGCTTTGAATGGTCCTCATTCAACTCACCTCCCTATGGCAATTCAGGGCGTTTTGGAGAAGGCTTCACTGATCCTGAATGGACAAATTGGGGAGTCTACTGGGTCTGCCACCAAGATGCCCTCCCCTTAGCCTGCATTCAAGTAGGGGTATAAGAGTTTAAAATTTATTCATTAGACCAACCCTCTCTTTTCACCTAAAATAAACCCACCAGCTCTTTATTCTAAAGCCACTTCCAATGCTTGAACGTGTCGCCATTGTCTGTCGAAGAAATTTGGAAAAACATCAGCCTATTTTTAGACGATTGGTGGACTATTTGGAAAAAAAGAATAAAACTGTTTTTTTAGAGTCGCGCGTGGCCACAATTTTAGAAGAAAAAAAATACAGCTCATTCGTGCCCGGCAAAACCCACGTTGACCTCATCATCGTGATGGGAGGAGATGGGACAATCTTACGCATCGTTTCAAAATTAAAATCCTTTGAACCCAAAATCATCGGAATCAACATGGGACACTTAGGATTTTTGTCAGAAATTCCACCCATTCATATTCATCAAACCTTAAATAAAATATTTTCAGGCAAATGCACCGTGGACAAACGCATGCAACTAGAAGCCACCTTGCATCGAGACAAAGAATTGATCGGCAGCTTTAGAGCCCTCAACGAAGTGGTGATTTCTCAGGGAACCTTGTGCCGACTGATCAGTTTAAAAACAAAAGTTGATGGGCGAAAATTAGCCAATTATAAAGCCGACGGACTGATGGTAGGCACACCCACAGGCTCCACCGCCTACAACCTCTCCGCAGGAGGCCCCATCGTGCACCCATCCCTAGATGCCATGATTTTAACGCCCATCTGCCCTCATAGCTTCAATCAAAAACCCATTGTGCTGCCCGATCACAAAAAAATAGAAATTAAAATCGACAGTGATTATGAAGCCATGAACATGACCATGGATGGCCAAACCAGTGTGCCAGTGAAAGAGGGGGATCTCATAAAAATCAAAAAAGGCCCACAAGTCAGCTTCTTAAGACTACCCACCGAAAGCTATTTTATGAACCTACGTCACAAATTAGGCTGGGGAGAACGAGTGGAAAAAGTGTATTAGAGTGGTCAGTTTTTCTATTTTTAGCAATGGTAAAAATTTTTACTCATCACTCATCACTCATCACTCACCCTTCACTAAGCCTTCCCCATCACCCAGCGATTGAGGTACATGAAAGGGATATTTACCACGCCCACCAACCATTTTACAACCAAGGTGCCAATAATGAGCGACCACAATGGTTGTAATCCAGCAAAGGCAATGACAACAAAAATACTGGTGTCCACTGCCATAGAGGGGAGGGAGCTGAGTGCATTTCTCATCCATAAATACTTACCCTTGGTTTTTTTCTTGAACCAGGCAAACAGATAAGCATCAAGATTTTCTCCAATCAAAAAAGCCACCCAACTAGCCAACATGATGCGGGGGGTCAGTCCTAATAATTTAGAAAATTCTTTATCCCCGTCCCAAAAAGGAGCAGCCGGCATGATCAAAGCCAACCACACAAAAAGGGCCACGGCGACTTGGGTTAAAAAGGCAATCAAAATCATTTTTTGAACCTCTTTTCGACCAAATTTTTCGTTCACAATGTCCGTAAGTAAAAAAGTGACCGAAAAAACCAAGGTGGCTGAGTCCGAATAAAAGGTAGCAAAACCCAGATCAAACGCGACAATTTTGTAGGCGATGATATTGCTGATCAGCACAAAGGAAACATAGAGCCCAATCAACGCATCAGGACTGTTGTATTTGCGTACATACCAGGAACCGAAAAGGGTGAAGGTGGTGATGAGGATGATCCAGAAGAGGATTTGAAGGAGCATGGGCTTTAATTTAGAATTTTTGTGATCAGTTTATCTGTTAGGCCAATAATTAACAACAGGTGATTAAATTTGAAGGTGAGGAAACCTTTTCTCGCCTTCGACATACCTGTGCGTTATAATGTAAATATGGAACAATTGGTTAGCGCAAATCATCAAAATCTTTGGCAAAACCCTCTTTGGGCCACCTTCCAACAATCCATTGGGCGCAAGGTATGGATGCTCGATGTTGAGGGCGGTCAAGCCTTGGTGATCTGGCACCCACTGCCTTTTAATCTGTGTTGGCTGGAGGTTCCACGAGGCCCTCTTTTTGAGAATGAAGACTCAATGCAAAAAATCCTGCAAGAAATAAAAGTATTGGGGAAAAAAGAAGGAGCCGTTTTCATCCGAATGTCCCCCTACAAATTGCTCACCGCTAGTCGCTTACCGCTTACCGCCACCTCAAGTGATCATCATCCCCAAACCTCTCTTCTCATCGATCTCACTCAGGCTGAAGATGATATTTTAAAACAGATGAAGCCCAAGGGGCGCTACAACATCAAAATCGCTCGCAAGCACGAGATCGACGTCAAAGTGAGTCAGGATGTGACTTCTTTTCACAGCATTCTAGAAAAGACGGGTGGGCGAGATGGGTTCGGTATTCATCCTAAGTCTTATTATGAAAAGATGTTAAAAGCGCTTGGTGATAAAGCTCAACTTCTACTGGCTAGCCACCAAGGCAAGGTCATTGCGGGTGGGATTTTTGTGTATGTGGATGACATGGCGATTTACTATTATGGAGCCTCGGATCACGCGTACCGCAAATTCATGGCGCCGTATTTGATTCAATGGCAGGCGATTGTGGAGGGTAAAAAGCGAGGCTGCAAGCACTATGATTTTTTGGGAATCGCTCCTGAAGGCGCTAAGAATCATGCCTGGGCAGGTGTGACGTCCTTTAAAAAGAAATTTGGGGGTCAAGTGGTGGATTACCCTCAAGCGCAAGAGATGGTGCTACGCCCGTTTTGGTATTGGGTTTATAGAATGAGAAAAAAGTTGGGTTAAGCGCCCCTCCCTCGTCATTCTCGCCCGAGTCACCGAAGGGTTTCGCGCAGCGGAATACTTGTTACGGGAATCTTACTTGATTTTTAAATTTAAGGCAGGAATATGGATCTTAAAAGTAAAATCGGTATGCGCACTCTCAAGATTTAGTGAATAGGGTGCTTAAAATACAAATATTCACGTCTTTTTGCAGTGAATGCTTTTTTTGGTTGAAAAATGTCATTGAATGCTTTATAATGACAGTGTATGTTTAATAAAGTCATATTATGTCTACCATTCGTTTGACAAAAACTCCTGAATTGGCTCGAATTCTTGCTGAAATCAAAGCTTTTTATCCTCTTTTAGATGATGCCGAGATCATTAAGATGATCATTTCTAAATATTATTTAGATTTACGGGTTTTGCCTAGGCGCCAAGCAACTCCTGAAGAGGAAAAGCTTATTGCAGAGGGTAAAAAAGCTCTTAAGCAAGGAAAGATTTATAAGGTTGTCGCTCCCGATCAAGAAATTGATTTAGACTTCCTTTAAAAATTCTTTTATGTATTATTTAGTTTTTCTTGAGCTTTTTAAAAAACGCTCTGAAAAGTTAGTGAAAAAAAATCCAGAATTGGGAGGGCAAATAAAAAAAGCCTTAAACTTGCTTAGGCACGATCCTTTTTACCCGAGCTTAAGGTCACATAAAGTAGATACACTTCTCCATGGTGAGGCAAATGCTTCGTGGGTGAATGGCGATTTACGGATCATTTGGGAGTATGATGAAAATGAGGTCAGAATTTTAAATATTCTTAACATTGGTGGTCATAGCGGTAAGGGTAAGGTTTATAAGTGAATCTATAGTCTCAAAAAAATTTTGATTTTTAAAGAAATTAGTTTATAATCGTTTCTTAAGTTTTTAACCCACAACTATATGTCCCCCGAAGTCAATGAGCCTGTAAATTATGAGAGAATTGCTGAGTTAGTTGATGATATTGCTAATCCTCGCACTAGATTATTTGCTGTTATTGATGCTCGAAAAGAACTTCATCATCGACTAAGAGGTTTGGATATAGGTGAAGCTTTAAAACGTTTAATGTTAGCAAATTTGGATAATTTTACTGAAGGAGGAGGGCGTAGTGATCAACTTAATCAACTTTTAGCTGCCTAAATTTTAAAAAAGCCCTGCTTACAAATTGTGAGAGGGCTTTTTTAGTTTCATTCCAAACTTCCCTTACTCAAGGAACCGTCGCAACTTTCCTTCGAATGGTCCATGATAGGTAGTCAGGTCCGGATCGCTACAGTCCGCTTCTATATAGCAAGTGGGGGGTGAGATGATTTCGATATAAAACGGTAGAATGTCATCCATATACCCGGCTTGACTTATGGCTTCAACCGATTGATCATCCGTGGGAATGGAATGGTTTCCCGAATATGATGCGTGCCGCACATCCAGCCTGTGATCCGTTCCAGCCCGTAGCCAAAACCAGAATGGGGGACGGAGCCGTATTTTCGTAAATCCAAATACCAATCAAAGACACTGGGGTCTAAATCGTGCTCTTTGATCCTCTCCATCAAAACCTCCAAATCATCCTCACGCTGACTGCCTCCAATCACCTCGCCGTACCCCTCAGGGGCCAAAAGGTCAGCACAAAGCGCAACATTGGGATTGTCAGGATCTCGTTTCATATAAAAGGCCTTCACTTCCGCCGGGTATTTTTCGACAAAAATGGGTTTGTCGAATTGTTTGGTGTACATGGTTTCATCATCGGCACCCAAATCGTCATTGGGCTGAATGTCCGATCCCATGGCGCGGGCATCCACATAGCCGCTCTTTGCGGTGGACGAAACATTGCGGATACCGATCTGGCTCAGGCCGGTGACATAGGGTTTCTCGGCCGCGCGGCGCATCGGGTTGCCATGGCCATAGCGAACGCCGTGGCGCTCATCCACGAAATCAAGATGCGCATCGATCTGCACCACGTGGATCGGGTCCTGATCGTCAAAAGCGTTGATGCAGGGAATATTGATCGAGTGGTCGCCCCCCAGCACCACGGGCAGTGCGCCGGCCGCCAGAATTTTGCGAACGCCGAATTCGATATTTGCATGGCTTGTGGTCGTGTCGGTGTGAACGATATCGGCGTCACCAAGATCAACGATGGTGACTTTGCCCGGCTCCAGGTAGGTCACGTCGTCTTCGTGGTCATAGGCACCGGCATGGCCGAAGGAAAAGAGCGTCGACGCCTCGCGGATCGCCCGCGGCCCCATCCGCGCGCCCGAGCGCCACTGGCAGCCGAAATCGAATGGTGCGCCGAGGACCGCGACATCTGCGTCTATTGTATCCCAATCCTCGACATAGGGATATTTGCCGAAAGTGCATATGCCCACAAACGGCAGGTTCAGACGACCGGATTCATAGCCGTGCTTGGACATCAGTTTCACATCTCTCTTCGTTTTCGGTTCGCTCATGGATGGGGTTTGTCGTGGCAGGTTGACCCGGAGCAGATCG
>JAUHXI010000093.1 GCA_030426875.1 bacterium | reverse complement strand
GGGCGTCGGGAAGCGTGGCCGCAGGCGTGTGATGGTCGGTGACGATGACGGTGAGCCCAAGTTCATTGGCCAACTGAATTTCGTCGACATTGGCCGTGCCACAATCCACGGTGATGACCACATCCACAGCCTCATCTTTGAATTGCTGCATGAAGTAATCTTTGAGCCCATAGCCATCCTTCTCTCGATCAGGCAGGCAGGTGTGGATGTTGGCCCCAATTTTCTGAAAAAAATCATAAAGCAAGGCGGTGGCGGAGGTTCCATCGACGTCGTAATCACCAAAGATCATGATTTTTTCCTCCTTTTTGACGGCCTCTTGTAGCCGATCGACTGCTTTTTGCATGTCCTTCATCAAAAAGGGGTCATGCAGGCGGTTGAGGCTGTAATTGAAAAAAGAATAGATGTCTTCTTGGGTATGAAGGCCTCTATTCTCTAACATTTTTTCAACGAGATTGAGTTCTTTTTTGTGATTCTTGATCACCCATTTTTTCCCTAAAAAACTCATGCGTGGTGGTGTTAAAGCTGGAGTTTATCCTAGCGGAAATGTGAAGAAAAAGCAAGTGAAAACTGGCGGCGCGTGCTAGATGAATCAATAGCAAACCCCATCAGTTTCAACGCATTCCTGTTCACCTGGGCAAGTGTCTGGCACGTCTGGGTCACATTTTTGCCAGCACACATCCAACTGCCCCCGGACTGACTGTATACACGTGGTCTCTTCCGGACAGACAGGGATTTGAAGGTTTCCAGCGCACAGGGTGACACAAACACCCTCCGTCGATGAAGACTCGCTGTTCCAACAGAACAATCCTTCTGCACAGTCATCTGAACCCTCCTCATCAATCTGGCAGATTTCATTTTGACCCTTGTTCCCGGTAACCTTCACACACTTGGTTCCATCAGGTGAACTACCTCCCTCATAATTGAATGGAACACACTTTTGTGCCTCACCATCTTCTCCATCCTCACAATCTTGGGCATACGTGTTGCAATCCAAAACAGGCCCCTGACCCACGTCATAACAATCAAGGAAGCCACAATCCTCAGTGGTGGAATCACTCCCCATCGAACTTTCCGTTGTGCTTGCTGTGGTGGTGGAGCTTGTCGTAGTCGAAACAGTTGTGGTTGATTCAGTTGATTCAGTTGTCCCTGAGCTGGAACTGCTGGTGACAGTCGCGTGACCAGTGCTGGACCCACCTGCTGATTCACTTGTTCCTGTGTAATGGGTTGCTGAAGTGTCGGGGCTTTCTTTTGGTGTACAAGCAGCTGCTGCTGCCAGCAGAGCGATGGTAAGTCCTCGTCCAACATTTAAAATGCTGTTTTTAAGGGGTGGTGCAAGGCTTTTATCTGGTGATGTTCCCATGTCTAAGATGTTAAAATTAATACGATTGAAGCCATTAAGGTTAAAACACTATACAAACTCCTACATTTTCATGGTATTGACTATCTGTATAATCCACACATTCTACACCTTCAATGTCGTCTGGGCAGCTAGGATTTTCCAGGTCGCATAGTTGAGCACAGCAATTTTGGCTTGATTCGCAGTTCGCGGTTGGATAATATTCTTTGGCAACGCAAGCATCTCCTTCATTGCATTTCGAATCTTCACACGGAAAACCCGTTGGCACATCAGGGAGCGTGGTATTTACACATATAAAAGTACCTTCATTAGGTCCAATGCTTCCAACATTCATGCACACTTCCTCGTCGGGGCAATCTGGTTCAAGGGGGTCACAAAGGTCTCGACAAACATCTAGCCAACCAGCAGCAGCAATATCGCAAATGGTTCCTTCCGGTTCACATGTGGGATTTTCATAGTCGCCCGAACACAAAGCAACGCAAGTCCCCTTTGTTTCATTTTCGCCGTCAGTCATGCACACCAATCCCGTATCACAATCATCATCTTCAAATTCCGGTCCGTTTGATGTACACGGATCACCATGCTGACCATCACCATTCACAGGCACACAGATGGTTTTATCAAAATAACCGCCTTCACTGGGAACACATTTTTCACCCTCAGGGCAATCATCCTGATTCATGTGATCGCATTGCATGTCTTTGGGAGTGTCATCACAATCATCAAACGTACAATCCTCCGTCGTAGCTTCACTGGTCACCGAACTTTCTGTAGTGGTTGAAGGGCTGCTGGTGAATGTGTCACTCGTAGTTCCGGGGCCAGTCGTGGTGATATCTGAAGAGACACTGGTACTCGAATCACCATTGGTTTCGCTTGCGGGGCTAGTTTCTGAAGCAGTTGCAGACGTGGTGATAATAATAGTGCCAGGGTTGCAAGCAGCTGCCCCTAAAGCAAGAGCCACAATCCATCGCGAAGCGCCCACTCTAGCTTCTTGTTTTCCTTCTGATTGCACTGGCTGTTTTCTTAATTCAAACATAAAATTGATAGTTAAATAATTCGCTATAAATACTTTTTATCAAATACCATTTATAAAGTCAAATAAATCTTGCTAAACTGTTTATTCATTTCACCTCACACACCACTCAAGCATTCTTTTATTATCACAACGATTGAGGAGCTTTTAGCTCTTAGAGAAGCTATTTTTAGCTTTGCTAAAAAAATTACCTCTAATCACTAGCTGCTCACCGCTTCTAAAGCGAGCAATGGTCGCCTAAGACTAAAAGTTTGTTTAAGGTGAGTGATTCATGTTAATATTTGAGTGATCACTCAAATATTAATCTTAGACAACATGTCGGAAAAAAAGTGGACATCCTTCAGAAACAAAGAGATAGAAGCAGTTTTTACAGGGTATTCAGCAAAAATGAGAGAGAAATTAATGGATTTACGCGAACTCATTTTTCAAACCGCGGCTGATCATCCAGAAGTGGGTGAGTTGGAAGAGGTCTTGAAATGGGGTCAACCCAGCTTCCTCACCGCACAAACCAAATCCGGCACCACCCTCCGCATCGACCAGGTGGACGAACAGCACTACGCCCTCTTTTTCAACTGCAAAACCACCCTTGTGGAAACCTTCCGCACCCTCTTTCCGAAAGAATGTGCATATCAAGGAAACCGAGCGATCATCCTAAAAATTGATCAAGCGTTGCCGTTGGAGGCAATGAAGCAGTGTATTTTGATGGGGCTGACCTATCATTTAAATAAAAAGTAGATAGCTTTTAGCCAAATAAATGATGGGACGAATTAGGAAAAAATCCACAAAAGAAATACTGGAAGCCTGTTGCCAAGTTTTTTGGAAGAAAGGCTACGCGCAAACCTCCGTCAAAGATCTGGAGAAAGCCACTGGTTTGAGACCGGCGAGTTTGTATCATTCATTTGAAAGTAAGGAGAGGCTGTTTAAAGAAGTGCTGGAATATTATTCTAAAACAGTGGTGGAGGGGCGGATTCAAGATTTTTTATGTAAAGAGACAGGCAATCCTCTCAAAAATATAAAAAAAGTATTTGATTCGGTCATTAAGCTCCCCTGCGAGCATCGTTGGATTGGTTGTTTGATGACCAATTCTAGTGTAGATGCCCACAACATTCCAGCAGTGAAAAAAATGGCGGAAGAGGTGTTTGATGCCTTTGAGAAAGGGTTTTTAAAACAACTCAACCGCGTGCCCGGCTTGAAAAGGGAACCGTTGAAGCATCGAAAGAAACTCGCTCGACACGTGCTTTTGAGCATGCAAGGCTTCTTTGTGCTCGTGCGAATGGGAAATGATGATAAAACACTTAAAAAACATGTGAATGATTTATTTTATTTCTTAAAGTTTAACTAAAATGACGAATAATCAATCCCATTTCGAAACGTATATGGCAGCTTGGTCCGAAAGCGATGCTGATAAACAACTCGCCTCATTAAAAGAAGTGTTAGCTGAAGAAAGCACTTATTTAGACCCCACCACCAGTCAAAAAATGAAAGGTGTTGAGGCAATTCAATCCCACATTCGCCAGGCTCAAGTGATGATTCCCGGTTTGAATATCAAGTTGAAACATTTTGAGACGCACCATGATGTCAGTTTGGCGGAATGGGAGCTGTGTTCGGGTGGAGCGGTGATGGCGAAAGGCAAGAGTTTTACAAGGTATTCGGAGGAGGGGAAGGTGGTGGAGACGGTGGGGTTTTTTGCGATTTAGGAGCGTTCAAATCAACTGTACAGGCATTTATTGAAATCCTTTCAAGCGCTCAGAAAAAATGCTAGAATGATCCTACGCATGAACCAAAACGCCATCAATATCTCCGGGCTCAAAAAAATCTACAAAGGGGGTACCGTTGCCTTAAAAGAAGTAAATTTAACCATCCAAAATGGAGATTTTTTTGCCTTACTCGGAGCCAACGGTGCAGGTAAAACCACCATCATTGGTATTTTGACAGGAATCGTGCTCAAAACTGAAGGGAACGTAGAAATTTTTGGAATTGACATTGAAAAAGATCACAATGCCGCCAAAAAAATGATAGGAGTCGTCCCCCAAGAATTCAATTTCAACTTTTTTGAAAAAGTTGAAGACATTGTGATTCAACAAGCGGGTTATTTTGGAATCAAGCGTAAAGAGGCACGGGCAAAGGCAGAGCCAATTTTGAAAATCCTGGAATTGTGGGATAAAAAGGACACCGTAGCCATGAAGCTCAGCGGGGGCATGAAACGCCGCTTGATGATTGCTAGAGCCCTGATTCATGAGCCAAAGCTCCTGATTCTAGACGAGCCAACCGCTGGTGTCGATGTCGAGCTGCGTCACGGCATGTGGGATTATCTCAAAAAACTCAACCAACAAGGGGTCACCATTTTGCTCACCACCCATTACATCGAAGAAGCAGAGGCTCTCTGCAACAATGTTGCCATCATAAAAGAGGGTGAAATCGTTAAATCTGCCCCCATCAAAACCCTTACCAAAAGCTTAGAAGAGCACACTTATGTGGTCGAACTTAATGAGGGGGCAAGTGGGCTGACTTTAGAAAACTTCCATGTCACTCAAGTCGATGAGACCACCATTGAAGTCATCATCAAAAAAAGCCAGAGCATCAATGCTCTGATCAAAGCCCTAGACGCTGCCAAAGTCACCGTTTCGGAACTGAGTCCAAAAGGGAATAAATTGGAACACTTGTTTTTAAATTTGGTGAATAAATAACATAAAATTCGAAGGCGAGATTAGCTAATCTCGCCTTCTCTGACCATAAATATGAATCACAACCTAGTCGCCTTTAACACCATCGTTCGCAAAGAAGTCACCCGGTTTTTAAGAATTTGGACGCAAACCTTGCTCCCCCCAGTGATCACCCAATCCCTCTATTTTCTCATTTTTGGTGCCTTCATCGGCTCCCAAATCAATGACATCAATGGGGTCTCATACATGGCCTTCATTATTCCCGGCTTAGTCATGATGGGGGTAATCAACAGTGCCTACATGAATGTGGTGAGCTCCTTTTATTCCTCCAAATTCATGAAGAATTATGAAGAATTCATGGTGTCACCGGCCTCCAATGAAGTGATTATTTTTGGTTACGTGATCGGCGGCGTGCTCAGGGGCTTGATGGTGGGAGTTCTCGTGTTCATGGTTTCATTTGTATTCATCCGTCCCGAAATTTCGAACCCAGGCATCATCCTGCTGTTCATCATTTTAACCGCATTGGTGTTTGCTTTGGGGGGATTGATCAATGGCATCTTCGCTAAAAATTGGGATGACATCAGCATATTTCCCACCTTCGTTTTAACCCCGCTCACCTATTTAGGAGGTGTTTTCTATTCCATCAAAGACTTACCAGGGGTGTGGCAAACGGTCTCAAAATTCAATCCCATTCTGTACATGGTGGATGGCTTCCGTTATGGATTCTACGGCTTTTCTGACATCCCTGTTTATTACAGTTTATTAATGCTCATCGGTTTCACTGCCATTCTATTTGGGATCAACATCTATTTGCTCAAAAAGGGGACCGGCCTAAAAAGTTAATCGTCATGATCCAAAAAACCATTAAAATTTTTGGTAAAGAACTGACCCTTTCGATGCGGAATGACGGGGATCAAGCAGTGGCAAACGAGGTGTTCC